>DMRV01000100.1:0-1137 GCA_003456455.1 Flavobacteriales bacterium | reverse complement strand
AAAGGCCCTACTGCCGTACAAGAGTATTTGGTGAATGAGATTCAGGAAGTTTATCGACTTCAAGGTGTACGTATCAACGATAAGCATTACGAAGTAATTGTTCGTCAGATGATGCGTAAGGTTCATATCCTTGATCCGGGTGACACTAAGTTCCTAGAGAAAGAATTGGCAAACCGTTACGAATTCCGTCAGGAGAACGATTGGATTTACGGCAAAATGTATGTTGAAGATCCAGGACAGTCTGAGAACCTTAAATCAGGTCAGATTATCTCTATGCGTAAACTACGTGATGAGAACTCTGTATTGAGACGTAAGGACTTGAACCCAGTTGTAGCACGTGAAGCAATTCCAGCTACTTCAGAGCCAATCCTTCAAGGTATCACAAGAGCATCGCTTCAAACAGATAGCTTTATCTCAGCAGCATCGTTCCAAGAAACTACTAAGGTTCTTAACGAAGCAGCAGTTAAAGGAAAGATGGATGATTTGCGTGGTCTGAAAGAAAACGTAATTGTTGGTCACCTTATCCCTGCGGGTACTGGACTTAGAGAATACGACAAATTGGTTGTAGGATCGAAAGAAGAGTACGAAGCTTTGATGGCAGCCAAAGAAGAAGCGGAGGCAGAAACCGAAGCTTAATATTGCATTTAGAAAAGAGGTCTGACGTTAGAGCATTGCGCTTTAGCTCAGACCTTTTTCTTTTTACCTAACACCTCTAACCTCATACCTATATTATGGCAGACGAAAAACAAAATCCACAAGGACAACAAGGACAGTTAAGCATCGAGCTTTCGGAAGAAGTAGCAGACGGTGTTTATTCTAACCTTGCCATCATCACACATTCTACGGCAGAGTTTGTGGTAGATTTTATTAAAGTAATGCCAGGTGTTCCAAAAGCGAAGGTGAAGTCGCGGGTAGTCCTTACGCCAGAGCATGCCAAACGCTTTATGAAAGCGTTACAGGACAACGTTTCTAAGTACGAGGCGGAACACGGAACCATCAAGCACACGGAAGGGCCACCACCATTGCCAATGAACTTTGGAGGACCGACTGCGCAGGCGTAGGCCTAGTTATTCGTTACAGGGTTCTAATCTCTTTTGAGTGAGAAGGAAGAACTAATCTTCTTCGTCATCTTCAAAA
>DMRV01000482.1 GCA_003456455.1 Flavobacteriales bacterium | reverse complement strand
GGAAAGATGTGTCCTGGTTTTCCAAGCTCTTCTGGATTTATATCTGGATTTACAAGTGCTTGTACCGTTTTGGAGCGGTCACTTGCTGAAATTCCGGTGGTGCAACCATGTCCCATCAAATCAACAGAAACTGTGAATGGCGTTTCGTACGCAGCGTTGTTGTTCTGAACCATTAGGTCCAAGCCAAGTTCAACGCAGCGATCTTCCACTAATGGAGCACAAATAAGTCCCCTTCCGTGAGTTGCCATAAAGTTGATCATTTCGGGAGTGACGGAACGTGCAGCAGCTACAAAGTCGCCTTCATTTTCGCGATCAGCATCATCAACAACAATGATGATTTTCCCGTCTTTAATATCCTGAATAGCCGATTCTATGCTATCTAATTTTATCTCTTCTTCAGCCATATTCTAAAATTGAGCACAAAGGTACTCAATAGAAACACCTAAGAAAGCTTAACTGTTCAGATAGAGTTGCTCCTTATTTACAACACCCACAGGAAGCCCAGTCATTTCAGTGCCAATTAGAGGAGAATTCTTTGAAAGACTCTTGATGTCATCCTTCTCGTAAACCCATTTGAGAGTGGGAGTGAAAATTGTAATCTCTGCTTTGTTTCCCTCTTTAATTGTTGGTGTATTAAGATTCAAAACCGTACGCGGACCAGTTGTAAATCGTTCAATAATCTCTTCCAGTTGCATCTTGTTTGAAAGTGCCTCTAGCGCTGTTGAGAAGGCCGTTTCTAGTGCAATGATTCCTGCTTCTGCAATGCTGAACTCGGAGAATTTAGCTTCAATCTCGCATGGTTCGTGATCGGAAATGATAGAATCAATCGTTCCATCAGCAACTCCAGCAATTAACGCTGCAATGTGTTCAGAACTTCTAAAAGGCGGGACAACTTTATAATTCGGTTCGAAGTCAGCAATCGCTTCATCCTTTATAGAGAGATGATGCGCTGGAACACTTGCCGTAACTTTCAATCCTTTCTTTTTCGCTTCGCGGATCAAATCAACCGAGCCTTTTGTGGTTATGTGTGAGAAGTGAACCGCTACATCAGAATATTCAGCCAGATAAAGATCACGGGCAACCACAACTTCCTCAGCCAATGCTGGAATTCCTTTCAGGCCGATGCTGGTGTTCATTTCGCCTTCGTGCATCTGCCCACCAGCAGAGAGCAATTCATCTTGGCAGAAGGTGTAGAAAGCCAGATTCAGATTCTTGCTGTAGAGTAAAGCGAGATTCTGAAGTTTCGTATTTTCAATTGTGTGTTTTCCATTACTAACAGCAACTGCACCTGAAGTTTGCATGTCAAACATTTCCGCTAGCTCTTCGCTTTTCAATCCTTTCGTGATAGCGCCAATCGGAAGTACGTCCACAGCATGATTTTTAGCCTTGTTTAGAAGATATTGTATAGCGGATTTGCTATCAACAACCGGATCGGTCTGTGGGGAAACGGCCACTTTGGTGAATCCACCCTGAGCAGCTGTATTCAAACCCGATTCAATGTCTTCCTTGTACTCCTTTCCAGGATCACCGAAGGTGGCGTAAAGATCTACCCAACCTGTTGAGATATGCAGGTCATCTCCTTCAATTACCTCATCCACTCCAAGGGAGTCAAGGTCTTTCCCGATTGAGGTAAAGGTTCCATCCGTGACGAGTACGTCTAGTAACTTTCCATTGTGTTCGGAAGTTGGGTCGATAATCTTGGCAGCGCGTATTAGTATTTGCATGGCTAGAGAATTCGGATCAAAACGGTTTCAAACAAAAGACAGAGCAATGCAAGTACGAGGAACAACCGCCAAAGCTGTTTTCCATCGTGCAATTCTTGCACTTTATCCGCGAGCGATTCGGTGTCTCCTTCAACGATTTCAAAATTGGGAATGCCGAGATCTCTTGCAATTTGTGCGAATTCCTCAGCGGTGAGGAAGTTCATGTCGCTTTCGGCACGGTTGAAGTTGAAGCTTAATGGTTGCAGCGTATCACCCTTTTCAGATTGCAAAAGATAATGACCGTCTGTCTTGATTTGATTATGAACGAAAACACCATTTCCTTCAGCTCTTGCAACACGTTCGGGAATGAATGAACCGTTGTTTTCCGAATTTGAGATTTCAAGTGTTTCTGAGTTTTCCAATCGTGAACTGATTAGGATGAGTTCATCAGAACCAATAACCTCAGAACTGATTCCGTTGGTAACGCTATTTAAAGCAATATTGTAAAACGCAGGAACGAACAAGGCGTGGCGATGGAAGTTTGTCCAATTATCACGCAATGGCGCAGAAAGCACATAGCAGTTTCCCTTGTCTTTTCGGTATGAGGAAAGCAGAGACCCGCCATTTCCCAGGGTCAGCAAGCGTTCTGAAGAAGCGGTTGTCCGTGTTTCTGTGCTGAAATGTTTGTTCACAGATGGAAGGTCTATTCGGTCTTCCCATTGGGTGAAAACGTTCTTGAAGACTTTGCTTTTCAAATTCACTCCTTCAACATTCAGTTTGGAGCTATCTGCGTTAGCTAATTTCTCCGCTCCCATCGCTAAGAGCAACTCATTTGTTGAATTCAGATCAGGTTTTTCTGCAGGAATAAAAAGCAGGCTTCCTCCCGAAGAAATGAATTTCATCAACTCCTGAATCATCCCTGAAGAGAAATTCGAAACCTCGTTAAGAACAACCAAGTCTGTAGTGCTGAGTACCGAATAATCCAGCGCTCCATCTGAAACCTGAGTTACCGTAAAGTTCGATTCCGAATCATAAAGTTTGGCAGCTGCGTTAGAAGCCGATTGCCCGTTTACACTCAGAATGTTAATGGCGTTGGCCAGGTTGAAAGACAAATAATAATGGTCGTCATAGGTAATCGGATAATCTTGAATTGAGACTTCAGCCAATTGCAACCCGTTAGTTGCATTGGTGAAATTCAAAACCACATCTTCAAAACTTTTAGCTGAGATATTGGTAGTCCCTACCGAACGTTGTACTCCGTTTAAAGTCAATTTTACCGATAGGTTTTCAATATTTTTCCCACCCGCGTTTCTGACTCTCACATTCAGTTCATCCGGCTGTAGCGATAGCCGAGAGGGCGAGTTGAACCAACAACTATCGATGTATATGTTTGATTCAATTCCTGATTGTACCGGTACAATGTAAATGCTCAATAATGAATCGGCTGAAGATTCTCTAGGAGTGGATGTTTTGGACTGTAAATCAGACACATAATAAAGTGTTGATGGGGCCAAAGCATCGAATACCGAAGAAGCGCGTGAGACCACATCATCAAAGTTTCTGACCTGCGGAGAGGATTGCACTGATGCTACTTCATTCTTGAATTCTTCGAAGGATAAATCACGAAACTGAGCCGC
>DMRV01000074.1 GCA_003456455.1 Flavobacteriales bacterium | reverse complement strand
ATGCAGGTGCGTGCAAACAGTACAACGCTTGGCAGAACATATACACTTACAACCTTTGGCGAAGACCTTTTTAGAGACACCATCTTATTCAATGAGGTAAAAGGTGGGCACATCACCATGCCGTGGAAATACGGTTTTGGCGTTACTTGGAAAAAAGGCGAAAAATGGCTTTTTGGAGTAGAGCACTCGCAAGAGCTTTGGAGTGGTTATAGAGATGTAAACGGTAGAAACGATTCTCTAGCGGATGCTTGGAAAACTTCGGTAGGTATTGAATTTAAGCCATCGGTTGATGAGACAAAGCGAGGTTTTGGCAACTATTTTGGAAAGATGCACTATCGTATTGGAGGGTACTATGCTATGAGCCAATATAAGATTAATGGCTTCCAACTTCCAGAGTATGGCATAACTCTTGGTTTTGGTTTCCCACTGAGAAAGAAAAGAGCCGGTGGAGACAAGTTTCTTCAAAGCATGATAAACTTGGCAGTGGAATGGGGACAGCGTGGAACAACAGGCAGATCGCTACTCTTAGAAAACTACTGGAACTTTAAACTCGGTTTTACTTTAAACGATAGATGGTTTATAAAACGCAAATACGAATGATTATGAAAAAGAACAGTTTTACACTTACCAACATCTCGATGCTAGTTATTGTGCAACTGGTGTTGATGGGGACAATGAATAGTTTTGCTCAGGAGGATGATAAATTCGGTTCCAATCCTGATAAATGCAAGGAAAGCGTTTCGCTTTACCGCGAATATTACAAGCAGAAAAATTATGTTGATGCCCTCCCAGGCTGGAGGTGGTCGTTCTTCAACTGCCCTACGGCAACTAAGAACATCGTTATCAATGGTCCAACTATCATTGAAAGCTTTGTAAAAAAGAACAAAGCAAATCCAGAGTTAAAAAAGGCTTATTTGGACACGCTTTGGATGGTTTACGACAAGCGCGTTGAGCTTTATCCAGACGACAAAGGTTATGCCTTAGGTCGTAAAGGAATGGACATGTACGATTACGCTGAGGAAGACTACACCGATGTGTACAATACACTGACTGAGTCGATGAAAACCGACTCTTTAGAAACAGATGGTTACGTAATGATGCGGCTGTACATGGCAGGGATGAAAAGACTTGTGGCTAAGCAGATTGAAATGGAAGTGATGTATGACCTTTATGACGAGGTTTCAACCATCATCGAACATCAATTAAAAGGAACACCTGACGAAAAAGACCTCAAAAAAATCAATAAAGCGCAAGAAGTTATCGATCAAAACTTTGAGCGCATTGCCAAAGAAGAGCAATATGTTGAAATGATGGCTCCGAAAGTGGAGGCTGCACCAACAGATGCGGCACTTCTCAATAAGGTAATTAATATGATGACCAAAAGAAAGTGGACGGGGAACGACTTGTATCTAAACAGCTCTGAGCTTTCTTACAAGTTAAAGCCATCTGCAACTGCCGCGTACGGATTATATGAAGGCTATGCCAAAAAAGGCAATGATGCAGAATCAACGAAGTATTTAGAAGAGTCTATTAAACTAGAAGAAGACAACACAGAAAAAGCAGAGAAGCTTTTGAAATTGGCGAAAGTTTACGGTTCTCAGAAAAAATACAGTTCGGCACGATCTACAGCACAAGACGCTGCTGGTTTACGTTCGGGTTGGGGAGAGCCTTACATCTACATTGGCGACCTTTATTTAGGAACAACATCAAGCTGTGGAGACAACGCATGTAATCAGAAATATGGTGTTTGGGCTGCTGAAGACATGTACTTGAAGGCTAAGTCTGTTGATTCAAGTTTAGCAGGTACCGCCAATTCTAAAATTGCAAGTTGCAAGAAGTACTATCCGGTTAAGAAAGATTGCTTCTTCATCGGTCTTGAAGGTGGGGCAACGGTAACCGTTGGTGGTTGGATTGGTGTTGCGACAACAGCACGATTTGCCGATTAATTCCAGAATATTTCAACTCAAAAAGGCAAGAGAACGCTTGTTCTCTTGCCTTTTTCTTTTTGCGCTTGTTTTGGGTGGCTGCGTAAACGATATGCAAGAGGTTAACGCCATTGTTGAAACCCAAGTGCTTCCCATCTCTGTGGCTGATGACATTCAGATTATCTATTCCGATTCGGCAATTCTTAAAGTAATCTTAGAAGCAAAACATTTAGAAAGATTTATTGGCGAGGATTCGTACCTCGAAATGACAAATGGTGTTTACGTTCGGTTCTTCAATAATATGGGAGAAGTAGAATCTGAGTTACGCTCTAACTACGCCATCAGTTACGAAAACTCCGACATTATGGAAGCCAAGGAAAACGTAGTTGTAGTGAATAAAAAAGGGGAAACCTTAAATACGGAACACCTTATTTGGGAAAAGAAAACCGAAAAGATTCGTACGGAGGAATTTGTGAAGATTACTACCGAAGATGAAGTTATCTTTGGTCATGGTTTAGAATCCAATCAGGATTTCACCAAGTACCGAATCAAAAAAATAAAAGGAACAATAAACCTAAAAGATGCTGAGAGTTCTGAAGGTTCTTGAAATGGCGTGGCTACTGATCGGAATTTTTTCCGTGCTAGCTGGATCTTACTTCTTTAACCAACATGGTTGGGATGCCTCTAAATGGTTTTTTGGTGGCGGACTAATTGCAGGGATTTTCTTTGCATTTCGTAGAAGACAACGTCTCAAATTTGAACAGTCCGAAAAGGAAAACCCTAACAATTGAGCTACACGATTGCCATCATAGTTTGCTTGGTTCTTTCCGCCTTTTTCTCTGGTATGGAAATCGCATTTGTATCAGCCAACAGATTTAAGGTTGAAGTTGACAAAAAACAAGGAAAACTGTCGGCTTCCATCATCGCTAGTTTCCTAGAACAACCTTCCCGTTTCATTAGCACATTGCTTGTAGGAAACAATATTGCGCTGGTTGTTTATGGCATTACCATGGCCAAAATTTTGGAACCGTGGATTGCCGTTTATACTTCTAGTGAATCTGCGATTTTGGTGGTTCAAACTATTATTTCGACACTGCTCATTCTGGTAACGGCTGAGTTTCTCCCAAAAGCCTTCTTCCGCATTAACCCAAACAGAATGCTGGATATTTTTGCGGTTCCAGCAAAGGTGTGTTATGTACTACTGTACCCTCTGGTTTGGGTAATTGATCGTTTCTCAAAACAGATTCTTGCAGCATTATTTAAAGTAAAGTTGAATGAAGAAAAAATGACTTTCGGTCGTTCAGATTTGGATGAGTACGTGAACGAATTCATTAGTAATGATGATGAGGAATCTGTGGACAGTGAGATTCAGATATTTAGAAATGCGCTCAGTTTTAGTGATATAAAAGTGCGAGAATGTATGATTCCGCGCACGGAAACCATCGCACTAGAAATCAATGAGAATATTGAATTTTTGCGTAACAAATTCGTAGAAACGGGACTATCAAAAATCCTCATCTACCGTGATGATATTGACAACATCATCGGATACGTTCATGCTTTAGAACTATTCCAAAAACCCAAGAATATCAAAAACATTATTCGCCCAATTAGTCTTGTACCAGAAAGCACCAAGGTTAAAGACCTTTTGACATTGTTTGGACAACAACACCGTAGTGTAGCTGTAGTGTTAAACGAATTTGGTGGTACTGCCGGAATGGTAACGGTTGAGGACATCATTGAGGAAATCTTTGGAGACATTGAAGACGAACACGATAAAGAAGAGTTAACGGAGGAGAAGCTTGGCGATAATCAATATAGACTATCGGCAAGGTTAGAAATTGACTACATCAACCGAGAATTCAATCTTGATTTACCAGAATCTGACGGATACGAAACCCTAGCAGGTTTCATTATTGAACATCATCAAAGCATTCCTGAACTTGACGAAATAATTCGTGTAGGTAAATTTGAGTTTTTAGTCAGTAAAGTAGATAGCACAAGAATTGAAGAGGTTGTGTTATCGGTTTTGGATTGACACCGAGACTTTTTCTATTGTTAATGGTATATTAACACACCATCTTTAGTTGATGTCCAATTTTACATCCAACTTGCAGATAACATGAAGGACAATCCAGTAATTTTAATTGTAGATGACGAGGAAGACATTCTCGAATTTCTCAAATACAATTTAAAGAAAGAAGACTTTGAAGTGCACACTGCTTCTTCTGGTAGAAAAGCAATCAACATTGCTCAGAAGGTAAATCCCGATTTAATCATTTTAGATGTTATGATGCCAGAATTGGATGGTATTGAAACATGTAAGGAAATACGTGATCTTCCCGGGATGGGAAATACGCTTATCGCATTTCTTACGGCACGAAATGAAGATTATTCACAAATTGCTGGATTTGATGCTGGCGCGGATGATTTCATCAACAAGCCAATCAAACCGAGAGTTCTAATTAGCAGGATAAAAGCACTTCTCAGAAGAAATAATCCTTTAGTTCAGAACCAAGTTTTCGAAACAGAATCTGGTTTAAAAATTGACCGAAACAAATACGTAATTGAACTTAACGGGAATGAAATTACACTTCCAAAAAAAGAGTTTGAGCTACTTGCCTTACTGGCTTCAAAACCCGGAAACGTTTTCACCAGAGATACGATTCTAACCTCAGTTTGGGGTGCTCAGGTTGTAGTTGGCGACCGTACAATTGATGTACATATTCGTAAGCTTCGCGAAAAAATTGGTGACAAAGCCATTAAAACAGTGAAAGGAGTAGGTTATAAATTCGAGCAGTAACTTCACCAACGTGAAGGACTTTATTCAACGCAATTTAATTTCGTCTACAGCAATTGTTATTTCGGTAACACTTACGTTGGTCTTTTCAATTCTTGAACTGATTTGGTTTGGGAACTTCAATTTTTCCAAATCAGCAATATCATTACTAGTTGTTTTTGCGGTAGCATACTTAATGGTGAGCTATGTTGTAAACCAGTTTATTTATGAAAAGATTAAGCTTATTTACAAAACCATTCACAACCTCAAAACACCAAAATCAGAAATTAAATCAATGCTCCGGGAAGACAGCGATGCACTGAAAACCGTAAATCAGGATGTGATTTCTTGGGCAGAAAACAAACAAGAGGAAATCCAATTGCTTCGCGATCAAGAAGAATACCGCAGAGATTTTTTGGGTAATGTATCCCACGAATTAAAAACACCAAT
>DMRV01000425.1:2511-3185 GCA_003456455.1 Flavobacteriales bacterium | reverse complement strand
TTGTGTTTCTTCAGTAATGTTTTGAGGGCCGTTTCGTACAGCTCATCCGCATTAGAAGGAACTCGCTGGTGCATAAACTCCAAACGTTTGAGGTCTTCGGTAACCAATGCTTCTTCAGAAACTTTTTTGGCTTCGAGAATCAAATATTGATACAGCAGAATGGAATTGATGGCGGGTTGAACACCTGCACTTTTTGGTGCTTGCCATGCGAGAAACTCATCCGAAGAACCAAGCAATTGTGCATCATCATATACACCAGAACGGTCGAAATTGATGAGATTTCGTTCTTGCGAACCGTAGAAATCTAATGCTCGAGATAACAGCAAATGATAAAGTGTTGGATGCAATTCGCGATAGGTGTCCGTGCCTGCGAGAATGGCTTCATAATCCTTTAGCGAAGCGGATTGCAGTGCTTCTTTATTCTCTAACGATAGCTGAAAATGTTTGTCGGCTTCTTGTGCAATACGCTTGAAATCCCACGCAAGGATGTTCTCACCCGAATTCTCTGATGCGGTGCGATGCAGAATTTGCCAGCTATTGTTCTGGAAATATCCCCAATGCATTTCGGCCAACAGCGAATGCAAAATTTGCTTGGTTGGCTCTGGAACAGTTTTGGCTTCATCCTCTAAACGGATGATGCTGGCTACAAGGCTTTCTTCCTCAAACTGCGCTTG
>DMRV01000425.1:0-2410 GCA_003456455.1 Flavobacteriales bacterium | reverse complement strand
TGTTCGTCCACCTCTTGCCACAAACCGCCATAATCTGGCGTTCCGATTGGCAATGCGAAAAGCGTAAATATTAGAAAGGAAATCAATCTCATTTGTCGGTTTTTCTACTGGATGCAGAAGTTATGGATAATCCATAACCGCGCCAATGAGATACGCGTTATGGAAACGTAACGTAAATCTTACCCCTTGTGGAAAGTGGTGCGGTTGGGTCATTATCAAACTTGGCTTGTTGGCAAGCTGATTTTGCTTTAACAAACAGGTATTTATCATCTGTGGTTTTGGTGCCTGGTGCGCCTGGGTCTGCACTAATCACGTTTCCGTATTTGTCGATGGTTACATCAACCACGACAACTCCTTCATCCTTGGTGCCAAGGCCAATCTTAGGGAACTTAATCATTCTGCGCGCTTCCATTTCGTATTCAATGTCTTTGAAGCCTTCCTTGAATGTCTTGCGAAGATTGGTGGCAGATGCTGCCGCTGCTTTGTTCTCATCATAAAAATGTATGGTACGAACGTCTGAAACAAGCACATCAAGTGGTCTTCCGTTGGTGAAGAATGTAAGCGTTGGGCCCGAAATGGATTTCACTTCTCCATTTTTCTGCGTGCCGTCTTTCATAATAACGGTGTGCTGCGCAGATGCAGAAGTGATTAGGAAAAAAGAGAAAAGGAAAAATGAGGTTAGAGTTTGTGACATGGCGTTAGTTTTTTCGAAGGTATGGCGAAGATTGTGCCACGAATGCGCTAATTGAAGTGAGTATTAAACATGCGGACGTTGAAATCGGGAGCGCTAAGACCCTGAAGGATGAAAATGCTCAAAAACTGCTTTGGCTTTGGCCTTACCGACCGCTTCAGTCAGTTCTTCTTCTGTGGCTTCTTTTACCTTTTTTACGGAGCGAAACTTTAATAGCAACTGCTCCGAACCTTTGAAGCTGATGCCTTTGATATCGGTGAGTTCTGTTTTAACCGTGGCCTTGGCGCGCTTGTTGCGGTGGTGGGTAATGCCAAAACGGTGGGCTTCGTTCCGCGCGTACTGAATGATTTTGAGAGATTCAGAGCGTTTATCAATATAAAGCGGAACCGAATCCCCAGGGAAATAGATTTCTTCCAACCTCTTAGCAATACCAATGATGGTAATTTTACCGCGTAGCCCGAGTAATTCGAGGCTTTTTACAGCGCTGCTCAACTGACCCTTTCCGCCATCAATCACGATTAGCTGTGGTAGCGAAAGACCTTCTTCCAACATGCGTTTGTAGCGCCTAAGCACCACTTCTTCCATAGACGCGAAATCGTCTGGCCCAACCACCGTTTTAATGTTGTAATGACGGTAATCACTCTTGTACGGCTTGCCATTTCTAAAACAAACCATGGCCGCAACTGGGAAATCTCCCTGAATATTGGAGTTGTCGAAACACTCAATGTGTCGTGGCTGTACGGTCATCCGCAGGTCCTTCTGCATCTGCTCCATAATGCGCGTTACGTTGCGCTCTGGATCCAGGATTTCGGTCTGTTTGTCCTTATCGCGCTTGTAGGTAAGGGCGTTTCTTTCTGAGAGTTTGAGCAGTTTGCTTCTATCTCCACGCTGCGGAACCGTAATGTTCACACCTGGAATTTCTAGGTCCAATTCGAACGGAAGAATGTATTCCTTGGCGTTTGAATCGAAGCGCTGCGAAAGTTCGATGACCGCCATTTGCAGCAATTCCTCATCGGTTTCTTCCAGTTTCTTTTTCAATTCGATGGTATGCGCCTGAACGATGGCACCTTCAATCACCTTCATGTAATTGACGTAGGCCGATTTCACATCCGAAACAATGGAAAACACATCCGCATCATCCACAATTGGACTTACTACTGTTGAGCGGCTTTGGAATTTGACTAATGTGTCCAGCTTTTCTTTCAGAATTTGTGCTTGCTCAAACTCTAGCTTCTCCGCAGATTCGCTCATCAACATGTGAAGATGTTCGCGAACTTCTCGCACGTTTCCTTTGATGATTTTCTTGATGTTTTGAATGGCGCGCTCGTAATTCTCTTCCGTCTGTTCGTCAATACACGGTCCTTTGCAGTTGCCAATGTGGTACTCTAAACACACTTTGAATTTTTCAGCTTGAATATTCTCTTGCGTGAGTTTGAGGTTGCATGTGCGCAACGGATACAACTGCCGAATAAGATCCAAAAGCGTGTGCATCATCTTTACATTGGCGTACGGTCCGAAGTACTGCGAACCGTCTTTTACGATTCTCCGAGTAGGAAAAATTCGGGGATAAGGTTCTTTCTTGATGCATATCCAAGGGAAGGTCTTATCGTCTTTCAGCAGCACGTTATAACGCGGCTGATATTCCTTAATGAGATTATTCTCTAGCAGTAACGCATCTAATTCAGACTCCACCACAATGAACTTGATGTCTCTGATTTT
>DMRV01000474.1 GCA_003456455.1 Flavobacteriales bacterium | reverse complement strand
TGGAGGGCCGGTGAATGCCATGCAGTTTTGCAATTTGGAGGCAATGGCACTTACCGATGTTTATTCCGCTAGATATAACACGGATGTAAAACGTGTTTCAGATAGAAATCGGAACTCGAAAAATGCCGCTAGCGAAAAGGAGCTAGCAGTTCTAGATGATTTTAGAAGAACGCTAGAATCTGGCGAACCATTGTCGCCTAAAGTGGTGATTGACACAGAAGGAAAGAAGAACTATTACGCACCCATTTTTACTGGTGGAGTGTGTCTTACATGTCACGGAAATCCAAAGAATATGCAGCCTGAATTAGTGTCTGCAATAGATAGTTTATACCCGAACGATAAAGCAAAGGGCTACGCAGTTGATGAACTTCGTGGTGTCTGGAGTGTAAAATTCAAGAACAGTTAATTATGGCAAGTTTCAATAGTATCATAGAGTCGGATAAACCTGTGCTAATTGACTTTCACGCTAAATGGTGTGGTCCGTGTAAAGCTATGGTTCCCATTCTGAAAGACGTATCCAAAAAAGTAGGAGGGAAGGCAACTATTCTTAAGATAGATGTAGATAAGAACCCGAAAGTCGCGGCCAAATATCAAATTCAGGGCGTACCTACTCTGATGATTTTTAAGAATGGCAAAATGCTCTGGCGCCAAAGTGGAGTTGTTGCCGCACCCCAATTAGTTAGTTTGCTTGAAAAGAACGTCTGAATCTGCGTAGCAGATGGCATAATTACCGTTGCGGTGGCTTGCAACTGGGTGTTTCTAATGCTTTGTAGGATAAACGTTAAGTACAATTTTCAGCCCCTAACGTTTAGGTAACACAACCGTAATTCAATTGTAAGACTCGACAGGAGGTAGGGTAACATAGCAGTGATTGATTTGTACCGATTTAAAAAACGAAACAAAATCAACCATTGAAAATGAAAAGAAGTTACCTGAATTTATTTGCAATTGCTGGTATGGCTGCCGGAGTTGCAACTTTCTCATCTTGCAACAACGATCCTTGTGACGATGCAAACTGTGAGGCTGGTCAAGTTTGCGTAGATGGAGATTGTATTGACCTTGATAATGGCAATGAAATTATCTCTGCAAACATATCTGAAAGCACAACTTGGACAGCAGATAAAGTTTACCAGTTGGGTGGTCGAATTACAGTTTTAGATGGCGTTACATTGACAATTGAGCCAGGAACAATCATCAAAGGAGAAGCTGGTTCAGGAGCAAATGCAACTGCACTTCTTGTTGCACGTGGTGGTAAGTTAATGGCAGAAGGAACAGCGTCTTTGCCGATTATCTTCACTTCTGTGGCAGATGAAATTACTCCTGAGCAAGTTGCAGGAGGAAACTTCGTAAGTCCAAACCTGGACCCAACTGCAAATGGTCTTTGGGGAGGTGTTATCGTACTTGGTAAAGCGTCAATTTCCGCTTCAGCTTCTGAGGTTGCCATTGAAGGTATTCCAACTACAGATTCCAATGGTCTTTATGGTGGTTCTACTGATGATGACAACTCTGGTTCATTGAAGTACATCTCAATCCGTCATGGTGGTTCGAACATCGGTTCTGGTAACGAGATCAATGGTCTTACACTAGGTGGTGTTGGTTCAGGAACTACAATCGAGAACATCGAAGTTGTATCAAACCAAGATGATGGTATTGAGTGGTTCGGTGGAGCTGTTAACGTTAAGAACGTAGTTGTTTGGAACGTTGGAGACGATGGTCTTGATACAGACCAAGCTTGGAAAGGTACTGTAGACAACTTCGTTATTATTACTCCTGCTGGTCACAGTTTTGAGTTGGATGGTCCTGAAGGTTCTGCTCCTGGAAGCCAAACTATCAAGAACGGAAACGTTTATGCTTCTGATATTTCTGACCCAGATCCAGAAGAGTGGAAAGTAAGTGGAGACCTTATTAATACTGATGATAACTCAGAAGTTTCTCTTGAGAACATCACAATTTTCAATGCAGCTCCGACTCAGCAGGTTAACAGAACAGATGCAGCTTTGGTAAGCTTTACTAACGTTGAGATTCAAGTTCACTCAACAGTTACGCTACAAGATCACGTTAACGGAACTGTTCCATCTGGAATTACGGAAGGAACAACTTCTCGTGCTGACGAAAGCGTTTTTGGTTGGACATGGTCTAAACAGGCTGGTGCATTCTAAACAAACTTTCTAACCAAATTGATTGAACGACTCACAACCCAATTTCGGGTTGTGAGTTTTTCGCGTTTATCAAACCATAAATGAAACAACTACTTTTTTTCTTCCTATTTGGCTTTATGGCATTCCAAACAATGGCACAAAAAGGCACTATCCGAGGTTCCGTTTTTGATGCTGCAAATGGAGAAGCACTCATTGGTGTTACAGCTGTTCTCCAAGGCACAACCAATGGTGCTATTACAGATTTTGATGGCAAGTTCTCCATCAGCGCAGAGCCAGGCACGTATAATGTTCAGCTCTCTTACATTTCTTTTCAATCGCAGCTTATCGAGGGTGTAGAGGTAAAGGCCGGTGAGGTTACGCTTCTCAACAATCTTCAGCTTAAACAGGCTACAATAGAAGTTGGCGAAGTAGTGGTTAAAGCAGAAATCGTTAAAAAGAACGAAGGTGCTCTGATGCTGATGAAGCAGAAATCGGCCGTGATGATTGATGGAATTTCATCTGAAAAGATGGAGTTGATAGGCGATGGAAACGCGGTGCAGGCAGCCAAGCGTGTTACTGGCGTTTCCATTGAGGGCGGCAAATACATTTACGTTCGTGGATTGGGAGACCGTTACTCCAAAACCACTTTGAACAGTATGGAAATTCCTGGTTTGGATCCGGATAGAAACAGCCTGCAAATGGACATCTTTCCGACCAACCTCATCAACAACATTACGGTTAACAAGAACTTTACAGCAGATATGCCTGCCGACTTTACAGGTGGTTTGACAAACATTGAGACCAAAGATTTTCCAGATAAGCGTATTCTCAATCTTTCTTTCGGAATTGGGTATAACCCGCTCATGCATTTCAACTCAAATTACCTGAGCTATAAAGGTGGTGCCACAGATTTTCTTGGTTTTGATGATGGCACCAGAGCATTGCCATCTGCGGCAACGGGAGAGATAATTCCTACACCGACCAACGGTTTCTCTGCCGATAGGGTAAATAGCTTTGTTCGGAGCTTTAACTCAACACTTGCAGCTTCAGAAAGTCTAAGTCTCATGAATTTCAGCGGAGGTGTTTCGTACGGAAATCAATGGGATTTAAATAAGGACGAGGAAAGCAAGAAGAAAAAAACGCTTGGTTTCATCTTCTCGCTATCGTATAAAACGGATTACAAATATTATGATGATGTACGCTATGGCGAATATCAGCGCTATTCAAACCCCGATTCGTTACAGTTGCGCTATGCCACTGTTCAGAATGGTAGAATGGGAGAGCGCAATACCTTGCTTGGAACCATTGCCGGACTTGCCTACAAAACAGACAAAAGCAAATTCAAACTCAACTTGGTTCACCTTCAAAGTGGAGAAAGCCGAGCAGCGCAGTTTGATATAGATAATGATGGGGCAGCCGTTGGGCAATCTGGGTATTTTGCCTACTCGCATAACTTGGAATACAATCAACGCTCGCTGTCCAATGCGCTTGTTAGTGGCGAACATGTTTTCAATGGCAGCAAATGGGAGTTAGACTGGAGAGTTTCTCCTACTTTTTCAATATCTGAAGATCCAGACATTAGGAAAACAGCTTTTACCGTAGATCCAAGCAACACATTCTTTAGTGCTGGAGCAGGAGGGAACCCGTCCAGAATTTGGCGTTCGTTGAATGAGATTAATGCGCCTGTAAGAGCAGACGTAACATACAATTACAAATTCAAAGAGCGCGACTCGAAACTGAAGTTCGGAGCATCTCACATTTATAAGCAACGAGATTATGAGATTCTGTTCTTTGATGTGCAATTCTTCGGGCAGCAATCGTGGCCAAACCCAGATCCAAGTGTGGTGCTTGATTCTGAGAACATTTACGATGGAACATCAGGTCAGGATAACGCCATCTATTACCAATCTGGTAACAGCACGCCTAATCCCAACGAGTACCAGAGTAACGTCAACAACACAGGCTTTTACGTCTCAAACGAAATGGAGCTTTTCAAACGCCTTAAAACCGTTTTGGGCGTGAGAATGGAGTACTTCGTGCAGAAACACACAGGTAGAGATCAACTATATGCTAGTGGAGATGTTGTAAATGGCAAAAACCTAGAAAATGATAAAGTACTTGAGACCATCAATTTCTTCCCATCGGTAAATATGATCTACAGTATTAGGGATGGGCATAACATCCGAATGGCATATTCTAGAACTGTTGCTCGTCCTTCATTCAAAGAGCTTTCGTTTGCACAAATCATCGACCCGATAACCAACCGTATTTTCAACGGTAGTCTTTTCAGTTACACCAATAGTCAGGGCGTTACTTCTTGGGATGGAAACCTGAAGGAAACCGACATCGACAACGTGGATTTGCGCTGGGAATACTTTCTCAAGTATGCACAGATGTTCTCTGTGAGCGGATTCTTCAAGCATTTTGACAATCCAATTGAGTTGGTGAGAATTCCAGAACAGCAAACAAGTACAGAGTTCCAGCCTCGTAATGTGGGTACGGGCTATGTTTTCGGAATGGAGATAGAAGCAAGGAAGAATCTCGATTTCATTTCGCCTGTTTTGACAAATCTAAGTTTGAACTTCAATATCACTTTGGCTCAATCGCTACTCAACATGTCTAAAATTGAGTTCGATGCTAGAAAAAATTACGAGCGCACTGGAGAAAACATTTCGAGCGTGCGTAGAATGGCAGGCCAATCTCCTTACGTAATCAATGCAGGGATTTCTTACGGAGACCGAGAACTGGGCTTGGATGTAGGTTTGTTCTACAATGTAAAAGGCCCAACGCTAGAGGTGGTTGGAATCGGTCTTTACCCTGATGTTTACACGGAACCGTTTCATAGTCTGAACTTTAGCATCAACAAGAAATTTGGGAAGGAACAGAGAACAGTTGTTGACCTCAAGGTAGACAACATGCTAAACGATAAAATAGAAAGCTTCTATCGTTCTTATGAGGCTGATAAACAAGTGTTCAGTAGCATTAATCCTGGTGTTACCATCAGTTTAGGAGTTAGCCACAAATTCTGATTTAACTCAGAATTTGGATAAAGAAAAGCCCCATTGACCAGAGTGTCAATGGGGCTTTAAAGTTTTAGTTGGAAAGCGCTATTTGTTTATTGAAGCAAAATCTTCTGCTTTAATCCACTTGTTGGCCTTTATCATTTCTCCGTTAGCATAGCTGATTTCCATGTAAGCCTGGGTAAACTCATCCCACACTCGGAACTCACCATTGCGTTTTCCATCCTTGTAGTTCAACTCAGCGGTTTTAGTTCCGTTTTCTGCAAATGTTTCCCATTTACCTTCTGGAATTTCATCCTTAAAAAAGCCAGTTTCCTTAACTGTTCCACTCTGATAATAATGAGTAACAGCAACTAGTTCGCCTACTTGTTTGTACTCGCTTTTAACAGAGCCATTATCATACTTAACTGTCTGTGCAAAACTGAATGAGCTTACCAGAACTGCGACCATCAACATCATCAAATTTTTCATAGCGTCCTTCTTTTATTATTTCAAAGTTAGCATATTTCTCATTGCGTAACATTAACTTAACATTCAATTTAACCTATTTAGTGCCTGATTGTTTCAAAAATGAACATTTCAGCACAAAATTTAATATTGGAAGTCTGTTATGCTAGTGTTAAATAGGTGAAATCAAGAAGATGGTGAGCCATGGTATGGTTCCAAAAAAGAAAACCCCGAAGTCAAACTACTTCGGGGTTTTCAAATTTCAGTATGATTCTGAAGGTCACTTATCTCAATGGCTGATTACAATTTTTCTTGAAGAGGTTCCGCCATTGTTCTCAACTCTGAGTAAGTAAACACCCTCCTTCACGTCTGACACATCTAATCGTTCAGAATCCAGTGGAAATTGCCGAACGGTTTTTCCAAGAAGGTCGGTTAAACGAATATCAGTTACGTTTTGTGTAGACAACTGCAGCGTAATCTGTTCTGTTGCCGGGTTTGGAAATAGCTTCAACTCCTCTTTAGCCGCTTCGTCAACTCCAACTATTTGTGTTTGACAAACGTGGTCTTCGTGCACCGAAACTGGGTCTATGGCAATGTTCTCATCTCCCGGAAAGTACAGCGTAAATGAAAAGAAAACCAACATCATTTCTTCGTCAGTAGCTTCTCCAGCGTAAACGTTCTGTGGTGGGTTGTTTGGGTTTTCTGGATTGTTAGTGGTGTTGTCATAGGTGGCTGTACTATGAAGTGTACTGCCCGCAGGAATTTTTATCGGGTTTCGAAATTCGTAGAAGCCCTGCCAGTGAAAATCCCAATCCTCAATCTCGATTAATGGGATGGTTTGGTTGGTCGGAGTCACCGCCCATGACTTAATCGATTTTCCGAGCAAATGCATGTGAGGAGATACGTCAAGAATAGTAATGTCGTACTGAGAAGGAACAGAATAGTCACAAGTAAAGGTGCTTTCCTGGTTAGCAGGAATGCTTAACGCGCCTTCATTGAGTGAGCCATGGTTGAGTGGCGCATTAATAAACACTTCTCTGACGGTGGAGGTGCTGTACTTTATGTTCACTTTCGATTGATCGGTTTGGCCATTTGCTGAGGCAGGGTAATGAACCTGCATAATGATGTTCGATCCAGCTGGTATACGAACACCAAAGTTGGGTGGATAAGCTCGGTGAAGCTGACCTGGAACCCAACCACCGATTAGCTCAGAACTGCTACTTCCTGTTCCTCCGAAGCTAGTGTAACCCGGTCCTGGGTCATTTGCGTCTAATTGGGCAGGAACGTTAGTTCCATCTTGGAAAAGGAGTACGTGGTGAACTGCTTCGGAATTACCTGGTACTATCTCAATTTCGGTAATAAAAACGTCTTGAGCGAGGCTGGTCGGAATTACAAAACAACGATAGACATCGTTGCCTTGGGTGTTAATCGTGTAGGACGGCATTGTGGCAACCAAATCAGGATTGGCAATGGCCTCTGAGCTACCGTACACTGGTGGTTGTGGCGGAAGACCCGTTCCTTCAGGAACACCGCCATTTACCCAATTGGTAATAATGTCAATTTCGTTTTGGGTGAGGAGACGCTCATGAGCGAGTGAATTATAATCAGGGTTGGGTGGCCAAGGCGGCATTGTACCGGCATTTACAGCTCCCATAACGCCATAAGCGGCAGAGAAAGTGTCATCGTAATCCATCAGTGAAAAAGGAGCGATTCCACCATCATGATGGCAGGTGGTACAATGCTCATATAGAATACACGCTACCTCATCATTATATGTTGGAGTTTGAGCGTTTGCGTTTGAGATTCCGACTAGGACAAGAATGTAAACGAAGAGTTTTTTCATTTTGGAATGCTTCTGATTTAATAAAGTTAGCATCATTAAGTTGAGAAGAGAAATTACTCACGCTCGAAAGTCAAGAAAAATTTCGCCTATTCAGCTTTTTACAATGAGACTGATTTCAAGGTTCTAGCGGCAATCAGAAGGCTTTTGTCGAAGCCATTTTGAGGGAACTCAACTTTCGTTGAAAACGCCCATGTGGCTGTATTTCTCAATCCTTTTGTCAATCCGCTCCTGCGGATCCATGTTATGCAAACGTGTTAAGTGCTTTTTGATTTCCTTCTTCACATTGGCAAAAGTGGTATTGTAATCTCTATGTGCCCCACCCAA
>DMRV01000049.1 GCA_003456455.1 Flavobacteriales bacterium | reverse complement strand
ACCCATACTGCGTAGCATGCGGTAGGTTTGGTCGCCAACCTGCGGAATCTTTTTGATGGAAAGTGGAGCAAGGAATGGCATTTCTGCATCCTTCGGAATTTCCTTGCAGTTGTTGGGTTTGGCTTCTCCCGTCCCAACTTTGGCCACCGTCTTACTGGTAGAAAGTGCGAATGAGATTGGAAGACCTGTTTCGTTTATTACGCGATTGCGCAATTCCTTGGCCCACTTGTAGCAACCAAAAAAACGGTCCATTCCTGTGGCATCAATATAGAATTCGTCAATGCTAGATTTTTCAAATAGAGGAGACTCTTCTTTGATAATCTCAGTTACAATGTCTGATTGCTTGCTGTAAATACTGCTGTTACCACGTATCACAATCGCCTCAGGACAAAGTTGCCGGGCCATTTTCATCGGCATGGCCGAATGAATTCCGAATGTTCGCGCTTCGTAACTGCACGAAGCCACCACCCCACGGTCGGTAACGCCACCAACAAGTACGGGCTTACCAATGAGTTTCGGCTCCAGCAATCGCTCGCAGGAGATAAAGAAAGTGTCGAGGTCGATATGTACAATAGATTTCATCTTCATCACAATTTTCAGTACTCACTTCGTAACCTATTTGATGTGTTGATTATTTCGACATTTATATGTTTATAATTTAGACGATTACTATTTTAGCATCCTAATTTTGAGACGTGTACTTATCAACAAATCTGAAATTTCTGAGAGAGCGAAAAGGTGTTTCGCAAACCGATTTGGCCAAGATGTTGGAGCTAAGTCGCACTACGTTAATTGGTTACGAGAAAGGTGTGCAACCACCATTCGCAAAGCTGATTCGGATTGCTGAATATTTCAAGGTCAGTTTGGATGCGTTGGTTCGATATGACTTGACCAAACTCTCTGAATTCCAACTTTCAGAAATTGAACGCGGAATGGATGTGGACATTACAGGGCAGAAGCTTCGTGTGCTGACCACGACCACAGACAAAGACGGAAACGAAAACATAGAAATGGTGGCCACTAAGGCTCAAGCAGGTTATGCTAGCGGTTATGGCGACCCAGAATTTGTGGAGAAACTGCCTAAGTTTCAGTTGCCGTTTCTATCTAAGAATAAGAGTTATCGGTGCTTTCAGATAAAAGGAGATAGCATGTTGCCTATTCCTGAAAATGCTTGGGTTACGGGCTCGTACATTCAAGATTGGACTGAGATAAAAAGCGGAACGCCTTGTATTATCATTACCAAAGATGACGGTGTGGTTTTTAAGCTCGTTTATCCGAATCTAGAAGAGGACAAAAGCTTCCAATTGGTTTCTTCCAATCGAGTTTACGAGCCTTACAATATCTCTGCTGAGGAAGTATTGGAAATTTGGAAATTTGAGACTTGGAATAGTTTTGAAGTGAGTTGAGTCACGGACGGAGAGTAATTCTCAACTCAACTTTGTGCCATGAACCCGAATACACGAAAACAGCTTTTTACTTGGACCATTGCATCACTCACACTTGGTTTGGCACCATTTGTTCCAGAACCACATATTGTAGGTAAGATCCGTTGGGTGGCTGGTGGCGCCATCGGCATGACAGGCATGGATTGGTTCGACCTTGTATTTCATGGATTTCCGTGGGTATTCTTAGCTTTCTTTATCGGAAAAGCAGGTTTAGAAATGCTTTCTAAGCCTTCGTAGATATTTCTTGCGTTTGACTATCAGGTTGAAAGCTGAAATGAGCACGAATAGTAACAGCGAAATCACAGGGTGATTGTCAAAACCCCATCCTAAAATGTGGTCTCCAAGAAGAAAGTAAAAGTGTTTAAATATCGACTTCACACTAGTAAATAGCAGAAGTCAAAATCTGTTTAGGTTTTTATTCGATTACTTTCTCTATCTCAAAATCCTTCCGTCTCCCATTTCAATGATGTGATCGGTTTTGTCGGCAAAATCCTGATCGTGGGTAACCACCAAGAGCGAGAATTTCTGCTCATTGCTCAGTTCTCTGAAAATATTGAAAACCGTATCTGAATTCTTGCTGTCCAAGTTTCCAGTTGGTTCATCACCCATAATTATCAAAGGGTCGTTGATTAGGGCACGTGCTATGGCTACTCGCTGTTTCTGACCGCCAGAAATCATCGCGGCTTTCTTGTGCGCTTGGTCGTGTATGTCTAGCAAGCGCAGTTTCTCCATTGCGTCTTCACGGATTTCTTCGAAACTCTTCTTGCCTAATTTTCGTGCTGGAAGCATCACATTATCTAGCACCGTGAATTCAGGCAACAAGTAGTGAAACTGAAAAACGAAGCCAATCTTCTCGTTTCGTAAACGTGCTAATTCGTCAGCAGTGTTGGTAGTTATCAGTTTGTCGTCTACAAAAAGCTGACCCTCATAATCCGTATCCATCGTGGAAAGGATGTATAGCAAGGTCGATTTGCCACAACCTGATTTCCCCATAATGGAAACGAATTCACCATGCTCAATGCTGAACGAAATGTCTTTCAGCACATGAAAGTCCACGGGGAAACGGAAGTATTTCTGAATATTTCGTGCCTCCAGAACCTTGCTCATTGTCCTCTGATTATATCCACAGGATCAATCTTTTCAGCCTTTTTAGCCGGAAGATATCCCGCAAGGAAAGTGGAAACCAATGCGAACGAGATGCCGATGAGGTAGTATTGATAATCGTACGTTACCGGATACGTACTGATACTTGGCAAACTGGGAGTGTTGTACGGAATATTGTCAATCATGAACGAGCCGGCAAGTCCAAGCAGCAGCCCAAGAATACCACCCACTAACCCGATAAGAATGGCCTGACTCATGAAAATGAGCTTCACATCATTGCCCGAAAAACCTGTTGCTTTCAAGATGGCGATATCGTTCATCTTCTCATAAATCAGCATGTTGAGGATGTTGTAAATACCGAATCCGGCCACAGTCAATAAGGTGATGGAAACCACGTATGTGATGAGGTTTCTTGCCGCTGACCCCGTATCAAATTGTGCGTTGGCTGTTTTGATATCAACGGCTGTGAGTTTGTGCTGACTGCTGATTTCTTTGGACATTTTTGGAGCCAATTCCATGTCCCACAATTTCACGTTGATATCGGAGATGTAGTCGTTGCCGCCACCCTGTAATTGTTGCGCTGTTTTGAGATTTACGTAACTCTGAACGTTATCAACTGTAGCCAATCCGCTTTGGAAAATTCCTACTATTTTGAGGGGAATAATACTTCCA
>DMRV01000091.1 GCA_003456455.1 Flavobacteriales bacterium | reverse complement strand
TGTTGTGAATGATGTGTTTTGGTTTTCAAGCAGCATCCGCGAGTTGGACAGATACATCAATCGGTACTAAGTGTACTGCCACAATAGTTGTTAAAAGTCCCGGCCTTGGTCGGGACTTTTTTTGTACTCAATAAGCTTGTCACGTTTGTTCTTGGCGAGGTAGCTACGGATAATCTTACGTATATCTGGATTGTCGTTCTGCTTACATACAAACTGCAACAAGTTCTCTAGCGGTTGATTGGCTTCTTCCTTTTCTACAAAACCGTAGCCAACATACTTTCCGTCCTCAATCTGTACCAACGAATATTCTTCTGATGTTCGTCCAGTACCAATTACGAGCGTGTTGCTCATGGTCATGCCTAAAGAGTTTTTGGCAGCAACTACCCGAATGTTGTATTCCTCAGCAGTTTCCATCCCCATCTTAGAACCTTTGCAGTTCTTAATCTGATACTGGAAGCAGTTGCCTTTAATGTCATGCAGCCCCATCAGACATTCACACAACTGATGCTTTTTGGCCTGATTTAGCAACAGACGCTTTCCTTCGTGGTAACCTTTAACTTCTACCAGCGGTTCTCCCTCAAGATTTTTCTTTCGTTTGATAGCCAGGTTGATGTAGCCGGCTTCATCCTTCGATTCAAATATTCCGTACGGGAAATAAGGTAGTTTTTGAGCTTTATTTATTGGTGGTTGTAGCTTCTTTATTTCCTGCGATTCTAATAGCAAAGCCACCAGTTCGCTTCCTGTTTCTTCGTAAGAAATGGAGTGGATTTTTTTCCACAACTCAGCCCATTTCTTCTTCTCCTTCGGGTGAAAATGACTTAAGACACGCTTATGAAGGTCAATGCTTTTACCTATGTAGAGAATCTGGTCATCGCCATCATAGAAATAGTACACACCAGCTGAGGATGGAATATTCTCCAGATTGGAAGGCGGTAAATTTGGCGGTACGCGCACATTTGGGATGTCGGGTTTTATCCGACTAAAAACCGTCTTGCTATCCTTCTTAAAAAGCATTTGGAAAAGCGTGGCAGTAGCAGCTGTATCATCCAACGCACGGTGGTGGCTATTCATTTCAATACCAACCGAAGCACACAGTTTTCCCAAGCTGTAAGAAGGAAGATCAGGAATAATCCTGCGGCAGATGTCTATCGTATCAAGCGTTTCGCGCTTAAACTCCATCTTTAAATTGGCGAATTCCTTCTTCAGAAAACCATAATCGAACGAAACGTTGTGTGCCACAAACACACGGTCTTTCGTCATTTCAAAAATGCGTTCGGCATGTTCGGCAAACAAAGGAGCATCCGCTACCATTTGGTCAGTTATTCCAGTAAGTTTTACCACATACCAGTCAATTTTCCGTTGCGGGTTCAAAAGCGTAGTAAACCGCTCCAACTCCTTTTCGCCATCATGTATAATGATTGCTATCTCCGTAATCTTCCCATCATGGATGGTCCCTGTAGTCTCAATATCAACTATGGCGAACTGCGTAAGAGGTAGCGTAAGCTGATCAGGAGTGGGTTTTGACATTGGTTCAAAAATATGCAATTGCCTAGTCGATTAACGTCTACCTGAAAACATGTTTATAATTGCAGCATGAGAGTGGTGCTACAACGTGTGAAACGTGCTTCTGTAACGGTAAACAACCAAGTTGTTGGAAGTATAAATGAAGGTGTACTCATCCTACTAGGAATTGAAACTGCTGATACGCAGGAAGACATTGATTGGCTTTGTGGGAAGATTTGCCGTATGCGCATTTTCAACGATGCGGATGGTGTAATGAATCTCTCTTTGGAAGAGAATGGGGCAGAGGCTTTGGTTGTTTCTCAGTTTACGCTGCATGCCAGTACTAAAAAGGGAAACCGACCTTCTTACATAAAGGCTACAAGACCAGAACAGGCTCAGCCGATGTACGAGCAGTTTAAAACCAAACTTTCAGGAATGCTAAATCAGCCTGTAGCCTGCGGCATATTTGGGGCCATGATGGATGTAGAACTGGTTAACGATGGCCCTGTTACGATTTTGGTGGATTCTAAGAGGAGGGAGTGATTATTTTATCCGGATCAGCGCTACACAATTCTTGCTAATTCTTTCCGAACGAAACCGATACCAAGGCCCCCTGTTTCTATTGCTCCAGTCGCCATTAAGATTCCAGTAACCAGATTCTCTTATTGCCACCGTTCCTTTTTTTCTTTTTGCTACGAGATAATGGTGGTAATCAGGGTCTATTCCAAACTCAACGGTATTATCGCTGTGAAAATAGACCGCTGCACTAGCGATTATTATTTCATACTTCTCTTTCTCTGGCAAACTCGGCAAAGGAAGAGTTCCATACGCAAGAAACATTTCTTCGCTTACGTTCAATTCTGTAATGGTTCTTAACATTAACGTATCTAATAATTTCCAATCAGATATTTTGGTAATCTCAATTTGACAGAAAAGATGTCCTGTATCTGTAGGAAGGTAGATGTCATTTGGAGCTAAGCTGGTTATCGTTAAATCACACGGAATAGGTTTGTTACGCTCTTGGGCATTCGAACATAAACAGGCTGACACCAAAAAACCAATTAGCAGGAGCCTGTTACTCATTATTCCTAATCACATGAATGTACCCGCTGCTTTTATGGAATTTCACGCCACCTAGGTGCAGTCCTTTGGCAACTACTTCGTAGATATAGCGGTCTTGTTGTACGGGGGTTCCTTTGTAGGTGCCGTCCCAAAAAGGGTCGTCAATGGAGTTCATCGTGTAAATTTTATGTCCCCAACTACCTCTAATTCGTAGTTCGAATTCTACAACACCCGTTGAGACAATCTCAAACAAATCATTCAATCCATCGCCATCTGGCGTAAACGAGTTGGGAATCCAAAGTGTGAATTCAGGCTCAACGCACACATCAAACGCAAATCTATCTGTACAGGTTCCCAGTTCATTTTCCACATAAAGCGTAACCGTATACGTTCCTGTGTCTGGATATTCGTGTGTTGGATACACACCAAAAGCGTAATCTTCTGTGGAGCCATCACCAAAATCCCATTCTCCTCGCACAGCTCCTTGGCTTAAGTCAATGAATTCTGCATTTGGGTCCGACTCAGGCATGCAAGGCCCGTTGGGGTTTGGCGTAAAAAAGGCCGTCACATTCGGAAAAGAGGGGATGGTAATGCTTGTATCAAACGTG
>DMRV01000166.1:16841-17673 GCA_003456455.1 Flavobacteriales bacterium | reverse complement strand
GAAAATGCTGGGTTAACATCTGTAGATGAACCTTGCACGCCAAAGGTCCATTCGTAACCGATTGTCCCGACCACATTTGCCGTAAGGTTTGTAAACTGAACCAAATTGTTTTGACAGGCGTTGTCAAAACTAAAGTTGACAAAAGGAAAAGGAGCAATTGTAGTTAGCTGGAAGGTGTCGTTTACACAACCTTGGTCTGAAGTTACTTGCAGTCCAATTTGGTAGTTTCCATCAGAAACAAACTGCGTGGAAGCGGTTGTTCCAGTGGCATCGTCAAAGAAGTTATTCCCGTTCAATTCCCAAGCATAACCAGTAACCAAACCTGAACTTACAGTGCTAATAGCAGTGAATTCTGTTTGGTCTCCTAAGCAGACATCTTCTACCGAAAATGCAACAGTTGGCATTGGATCTACCGTTACGTTTTCTGAGGTAGTGGATTGGCAACCTGCATCACTTGTAACCTGAAGTCCAACAACATAGGTTCCTGCACTTCCAAAGTCATTTGTAATACTACTTCCGGTACCATTGTCGTAGAGTCCGTCATTGTCTAAATCCCATTGCCAAGTAATTACAGAACCACTCGTAATTGTAGATTGGTCTTCTAAAAGTGTTGTTGTTCCTTCGCAAACATCGGCTGCTGTGAAATCTACGGTTGGAACAGCGTTTACTGTAATGATTTTGTACGCAGCAGCTGTTTCGCTTTGATCCGTAATTATTTGGAGACCCACATTAAACGTTCCTGCAGTAGTAAACTGGAAGTTGATACTTGGTCCGAAAGCATCGTCAAACTGACCATCTGCATCTAAATCCCAATTCCAATTGGTAACTGTGG
>DMRV01000166.1:0-16763 GCA_003456455.1 Flavobacteriales bacterium | reverse complement strand
TGAAAACAGGATTCTCATTTTCTTCATCCTAAATTGAGTCTTATTTAATAATGTCAAATCGCAAAACAGATTGATTGGTATTAGATACCAAGCGTAGGAAATAAACTCCTTGCGCTAATCCGTTTACATTGATTCTCGTTCTGTTATTGGCTTGAATTGTATTGAGATTTTCGGAATGCATCAGTTGTCCTGAAGCTGAGATAACCTCTATTACCGCCTCGTCAATATTTTCAGAACTGGAAAGGAAAAGCTCTGTAGTTGCTGGGTTTGGGTAGAGGTTAAAAGAAATTTCATCAGCCGATGTGATTCCGATAGTGATAGTAGAAACCGTAATGGTAACGGTGTTGCTACCGCATTCGTTGGTCGCAGTAAGTGTTACATCGTAATCTCCAGGTTGGTTGTATATGTGAACAGGCGCTTCTTCAGTGCTGGTAGAATCATCTCCAAATTCCCATAGATATGTATCGCCAAATGATGAATTGTTTTGGAATAATACAGCTTCACCACTTACTGTTCTAGTAAAGTCGGCTAGTGGTAGCATTTGTGCTGCATTTACCAAGAAAGATTCGGAATACATGCATCCGTTTACATCTGTAATTGCAATCACGTAATCACCATCGGTTAGGTTTACGAAATCCCCATTGGTTTGGATGCTTCCACCATTCAGTCTGTAAGAATACGAAGGTGTTCCACCAGAAGCAATTACATGAATTTCGCCATCTACATTTCCTTCGCAATCAACGTTTACAATTGTATCAATTGCGATATCAATAATAGGAGGACTAACAAGCGTAACGATGTTGGTATCGACACATCCATTGGCATCCTGTACTGCAATAATGCTGTTACCTCCGTTTACACCCGAGAGAATTTGGTTTGACTGATAAGTAACGCCATTGTTAGATGAATACATATAACCAGGCGTTCCTCCAGAGGCAAGAACGGTTACCGAACCTGATGCTTGATTTGGGCACGCTGGATTAGAAAGCAGTGTGCTGTTAATATTTACAGCAGTTGAAGGCTGGCCAACGAAAAACTGAACACTATCTATACAACCGCTAAGGTCTGTGCCGTACAATGTGAAGTTTCCAGTAGAGAAACCATCGACTATATTGTCTGTCACAAAATCAATGTTGTTCTCTGAGTACATGTAGGTCGGTGTTCCGCCAGAACCTACAAGCAGTACAGAACCCGTTGCGTCTCCCAAACACGCAACGTTGGTAACATTAGCACTCAGGATGAAAGGAGAAGAAGGTTCTGAAATAACCACTCCTTCCGAACTGGTACATCCATTTGCATCTCTTATAATAGCGAGGTAGTTACTACCATCTAAATCTGTGAATGAAGAAGTTGTTCCGAATAAAGCACCGCCATCTATCGAATAGTTATATGGTGCTGTTCCTCCAGCTCCAACAATTTCAATGGTACCATCATTTTCGCCAAAGCATGAAACTGGCGATGAATTCGTTTCAATAGTAAGTTCGCTAGGTTCAAAAATGCTTTCGGTAAGGTTATCTAAACATCCGTTGGCATCTCTTACAGTAACTGTATACGTTCCAGCGCCAAGTCCTTGAAAAAGACCTGAACCTTGGAAGCTTACACCATTTAAACTGTACTGATAAGGAGCAGTTCCTGAAGAAGCTTCTACTTCAATAGTGCCATTGAATGACTCAAAGCATACCGCATCTGCGCTAAGAATGAGCGATAGCATTAAAATACCTGGTTCAGTAAGCGTTACATGAAGCGTATCTGAACAACCATTGGCGTCCAATACACCAACGATGTGCATTCCTGCTGGAAGACCATCAAAGATTGCTGAACTTCCGTATAATCCGCTATTGATGTTGTATTGATAAGGCTCAACTCCCCCCGTTCCGAGAACTGTTAAACTACCAGAGTTATCTCCATTACAAAGTAGGTTTTCTGCATTCACAGATGTAAGAACTAAAGAATCAGGTTCAGTAAGGGGAATAGTTGTATCAAACACACAACCATTGAGATCAACTATTTGAATGTCATGGACACTCGCATCCAAGTTGTTAAATGTCCCAAAAGAAGAAGGAGTATTACCATCAACAGAATACATGTAGGGAAAACTTCCTCCAGTACCAGTTACCTGAATCGTACCTGTTTCTTCGCCATGGCAAAGGATATTGGCAATAGTTCCAAGGTTCAGTCCAAGTGTGTCAGAAGGTTGGTCAACAGTGCCTGAAACAGTGAACTCGCAACCGTTGGCATCTACCGCGCTAATGTCATACGTACCAGCTGCTAATCCATCAAATATAACACTTGCTTGAGGAGTGTTTCCATCAATGCTTAATGTCCAAGGAGATGCAACAGGTGGAATTGCAACTGCAACCAGCTCTCCCGTAGCTTCTCCATAGCAGAGAACGTCTGTTGCATCAAGTGTGAAGTTTGGAAGGTCATAAATCTCAATTTGCTGAGTATTTGAATTAATACAGAAGTTTGCATCTGTTACGGTAAGCGTTACATCATACAATCCGAAAGTAGAGTAGGTGTGTGTAGGATTGGTAACTGTTGAATTTGTAAGGTCGCCAAACTCCCAGCTGTTTGTACCAGGGGTTGAGCTATTGGTAAATGTGGCAGGAGCTCCTTCACATACGTTAGAGAAAGATAAATCTACCGTTGGAAGTGGATTTACCATCACGGATGCAGTATGTACATCTACACAAGAATTGCTGTTGGTTACGGTGAGTACAACGGTGTACGTTCCTGCTGTAGAATAAGTATATGTAGGGTTTGTTGAGATGGAAGCAGGACTTGAGTCGCCAAAATCCCAACTGTATGTTTGTGAACCTCCACCTGTGCTTAGGTTGGTAAACGTGGTTGTAAGTCCTTCACAAACCGTTGAAGCTGTGAATAGTGCCGTTGGCGAATCATCTACCGTTACAGATTGCGAAGTAACGTCTTCACAACCGCCATCACTTGTTACAGTAAGTGTAACAGTGTAGGTTCCGTCTAATGCATATACATGACTTGGCGATGCATCAGTTGATGTGTTTGTATCACCAAAATCCCAAGAGTAGTTCAGATTGCCTGCATCAATGGTTGATGCATCTGTGAAAACTGTTGCGCTGCCTTCGCAAGCTTCAACAAATGTGAAGGCAGCTGTTGGCACAGGTGTTACACGCACAGCTACTATTGTATCATCAACACATCCATCAGCTGTTTCAACTAGCAATTGCACGTTATAGACCCCCGTGTCTGCAAAAACGTGGCTTGGATCAACCAAGAATATTGGTCCACTACCATCACCCATATTCCAATTCCAAAAGTCAATACTTGAAGACGGGTCTATAGTTGATACGTCTGTGAAAAAGACCGTTTCGCCTTGGCAAGCATCAGATAATGTGAAATCTGCAATTGGCGAAGCTTGTATTTCAATGTCAAACGAACAGGAAGTTGTAAGTGCTCCATCAGAAACAGTCCATGTTTGGGTAGTTGTTCCAATAGGGAATAGGCTGCCATTAGTAAGGCCGCTTACATCCGTTTGGTTGGTAATAGCGGAGCAGTTATCTGTTCCAGCAGGTTCTGTATAGGCGACAACACTACCGCTGTTGTCTGTAGAGCAAACTGTAATGTCGGCAGGACAAGTGATCGCTGGACTCTCGTTGTCTTCAACTGTTACTGTTGCGTTACAGGTAGATGAATCACCACTATTACCATTAATAGTCAGTGTTACGGTATTTGTCCCTAAGTCGCCACAGTTAAAAGAACTTTTGCTAATACCACTGCTAGCAATACCACAATTATCGCTAGAACCTCCATCAACATCAGCAACTATCAGCGTTGCACTACCTGACCCATTTAAAACAAGTGTCTTTGGTTGGCAAGTTGCTATTGGAGGTGTATTGTCGTTAACTGTAACTGTTGAAGTACACGCATCGGTTGCCCCAGCAGGGTCAGTTACGGTAAGCGTTACCGTATTTCCACCAATGTCTCCGCAACCAAATGCAGTTATATCTGAGGAAAGTGTGAATGAACAGTTGTCTGAGCTTCCGTTATCAATATCAGCAGCTGTAATAGTTGCGTTTCCTGCTGCATCAAGATTAACCGGAATGTCCTGACACACAGCTACTGGGGCTTCATTGTCTTCAACTGTTACCGTAGATGTACAAGTGGAAGATCCCCCAAGGTTTTCAGTTACAGTAAGTGTAACTGTATTTACGCCAATGTTGGCACAGGTAAAAGCTTCTTGAGAAACAGTGAATGAAGCCAAGCCAATGGTAGCAGTGGAACCATTGTCAATTTCTGGCCGTTGAAGAATCGTAGTGCTAAAAACAAAGTCAGAAGTTGCACTCGTATTGTTTCTTCCACCAACATAAAGGTCACCATCGTTTTTCTGAATACTAACCGGAGCGGTTAATGGCTGAATGTCAATAGTATACTCGGTTCCGGCAACTACATCAATAGTATTGCTAAGCTCATACTCCACCAATCCAGTAGCAGTAACAGCTATTGTCTGTGCTCCTAAGGCTGAGCCACCAAAACCCTGCCCTTGCCGAATTACAATATCTATATCTCCTGATGGGATAACCGTGAATGATACACTGACACTGTGCAGAACTCCGTCAACTATAGGAGTGAATGACTGATAAGCAAATCCAGCTGCAATGTAAACACCAGCACCAGTTGTTTGCTCTGCATCTGTTTGCGGAGTAGTGCTTCCAATTGGAAAAGTGTAGTTGCCAGAGCCGTCTAATTGAACGGTAAGGTCTTGACAGGTACTTGTGGGACCACCGCCAGCAAAAACGCTGGTAGAAATAAATGTGGCGGATATGAGTAGTAGAGGTAAAAGTCTTTTCATGAAACGAAATTCATAAGTGTTTAACCAGTAGTTAAGGAGGCGCAATTTAGTAAAATAGAAGACGAAAGTATTTGTCTTGTCTATCAATTACAAGCATGTTTCGATAAACGTGTTAATAACTGAGTTCAACGAAATAGCCAGAGTGGCTTCTGATGTTGATAACATTAAGATTGTCCAATATCAAGTATTGCCCTTTAATCCCAGTAAGCACCCCTTCAATAGTTGGGAGTTTATCCAGTTTCAGGCTCTTCACCTTTAACGGAGTATCAAGCGATGGGAAATTGAGGTTCCAAATCTCCTCATCTTCGGTAACGTACTGTTGTAGCTCTTCAGATAAATGATCTTTGGCTTCTGCTTTCATTTCCAAAAGGTCAGCCTGTAGAACTTCATTCTTTAGCATTCGTTGCCAATTAGTTCTATCACTATAGAACTCTTTCAGCGCCATCTCAATCTCACCAGACAACCTTCTATATGGCACTTTAGCCAAAATGATAGCGGAAGACGCGCCTTGGTCAATCCATCGCGTAGGAATTTGAGTTTCGCGTGTAATACCCACTTTGAGTCCGCTGCTTAGCGCGAGGTAAACGAAATGTGGCTGCACATGGTGTTTTTGTTCCCATTCGGGGTCTCGGCCACCACCTAAGTGTCCTTCGCATAGTTCTGGTCTGAGAATGCACTCTGCATTATCAGGCGAATTGGCAAAGCATGGATAACAGAACCCTTGTCCGAAAGCTTTTTTGGTAAGCCTTCCGCACGAAATGCAGTTAATCTGACCACTAAAACTGAATGAAATCTTCTTTCCAAGCAGTTCGTTCATCGGAACTTTGTCTTCACCAAGAACAAGCGTGTACTTAATTGTTGAGCCGTACTCGACTGGCATTCTAAAGAGATTTCCTTCGTGATTCATGTGTTAGATTAGGTTCGGGGCAAGATAGGAAAGAGTGATAACTTTGCCCGCCATAAAACGAGGTATGACCCGAAAAGAAGAAATAGAGAGAAGGAGAACGTTTGCCATTATCAGTCACCCCGATGCTGGTAAAACCACGCTAACGGAGAAGTTGCTGCTTTTTGGTGGAGCCATTCAGATTGCGGGTGCGGTAAAAAGTAATAAGATTAAGAAAACGGCTACTTCCGATTTCCTTGAAATTGAGAAGCAGCGCGGTATTTCCGTGGCCACTTCCGTAATGGGCTTTGAGTACAGCGGTAAGAAGATTAATATTCTAGATACTCCTGGTCACCAAGATTTTGCTGAAGACACTTACCGAACGCTAACTGCAGTGGATAGTGTAATTGTGGTTATTGATGTGGCAAAAGGTGTAGAGGCTCAGACCGAGAAGTTAGCGGAAGTATGCCGCATGCGTAACACGCCTGTTATCGTATTCATCAACAAGCTTGATAGAGAAGGAAAGGATGCTTTTGAACTGCTAGATGAAGTAGAGGAGAAGCTGAAAATTAAGGTGCGTCCAATGAGTTGGCCCATTGGCATGGGGAAACGATTTAAGGGTGTTTATAACCTGTATGAGAACAACTTAAGTCTATTTTCGGGTGATGACAAGCAGCGAAAGGAAGAGACCGTAGATATTTCTGACGTGAACGATGCTCAAGTTGATAAACTGATTGGAGAAGAAGCAGCCTCCACTTTGCGCGAAGAAGTTGAATTGGTGGAAGGTGTTTACGACCCGCTAGATATTCAAGATTACTTGGATGCTAAAGTTGCACCTGTGTTTTTTGGTAGTGCTTTGAACATGTTCGGAGTAAGGGAAATGCTCGATTGCTTTGTGAATATTGCGCCATCTCCGCGAGGAATGGAAACAGAGGAGCGCCACATTGAGCCGCTGGATAAAAAATTCACAGGATTTGTTTTCAAGATTCATGCGAACATTGACCCGAATCACCGTAACAGAATTGCGTTTTTGAGGATTACATCTGGTACGTTTGAGAGAAATAAACCTTACAATCATGTAAGGTTGGGTAAGCCATTGAGATTCAGTAGTCCAACTTCTTTCATGGCTCAGAAAAAAGAAGTGATTGACGAGGCTTTTCCTGGTGATATTGTTGGACTTCCAGACCCTGGTAATTTCAAGATTGGCGATGCTCTTTCAGAAGGCGAACCGTTACACTTTAAGGGAATTCCAAGTTTTGCTCCAGAAATGTTTCGCTACATCGAGAATGCCGACCCAATGAAGACCAAACAGCTGAATAAAGGTGTTGACATGCTAATGGATGAAGGTGTGGCACAGCTCTTTACACGGAAGATAAATGGTCGAAAGATTGTTGGTTGTGTCGGTGCACTTCAATTTGAGGTAATTGAGCATCGTTTAGAGCACGAGTATGGAGCCAAGTGCCGTTATGAAAACGTAAGTCTTCACAAGGCTTGCTGGGTAAGTTCCGAGGACGATTCGGAAATGGCCAAGTTCGTAGATATGAAGTTGAATTATTTGGCTGATGACAAAGACGGAAAGCTTGTGTTTCTAGCCGATAGTGCTTGGTCTCTGCAAATGGCGCAAGAACAGTATCCTAAGATTGAATTTCACTTTAAGAGTGAGTTTTAGAAACAAAAACACCCGCCACAACGGGCAGGTGTTTCGTGTTTGGGATAACTGCGTTCTATTTAGCTAACTATGGATTTTAACTTGGAGAATCCTTGCTTAAAATGGTCTGAGCTTTCTTCAACAGCTTCATTTATCTCTTCCCATTTCTTGTCTGATGCATTCTCTATTTCGCGAAAGCGAGATTTTAATCCTGCTTTCTTCACTTCCAGTTCAAGAATATTTTTTTCGTACTCCATTTTCGATTCTTCTTTAACATCATTTTTCTTTGCTTTCCACTTGTCTAGTGTATCAAATATTTCGTCAATTTTCTGTTTCGCTTCTTCTCTTATTTCTACTTTTTTATCTTGAGTTTTCATGTTGAATTTTTAATCGTGAATAATTTAAAATCAGGATACGTGTTGTGCCCTTAGTCGCAATTCTCTATTGATTGCTTTATGCTTAATACCTAGGTCTCGGAAGACTAGTTGTTGCTACTGAAAGCTGTGAACATCCAGTGACGTTTCTCCATCCGTTTCATCATTTTGGTAATCATATCTGCTGTAGATGTGTCGCCTACTTTGCTCGCCTCCTCAATGGACTCTATCATCCATTCCATAATTGTTTCAAAGTCGTTTAGAATTTCTGCTACCATCTGATCTGCACCCAATCCGCGCTTGGCTTCTTCAATAGTTGAATATTCGAGGTATTCTTTGAGTGTACTTGTTGGCGTTTTTCCGAATACCCGAATGCGCTCAGCAATTTCATCAATGTTTGCTTTAACGGCATTGTATTCTACTTCAAACTGTTCATGCAAATCAAAGAAATCGCCTCCTGTTACATTCCAATGAAAATCTCTCAGCTTCTGATAATGTACCTGACAGTTCGCAAGTAATAGATTGAGAGCCTTCACCACATCATTTGTTTCCACACTTGAGAATCCTAATCTTTTAAAGGTTCTCATTTCTTTAGCTTTCGTTTTTTCTAACACTTCCATTATTTAGTTTTTAGGGTTATTATTTGTAATTGTCATCAATACTATACGGATAAAAACGCATAAATAAAAATAACAATGAAAATAAATTCATAAAAGAATTATTTTGAACTGAAAAAACATTGAAAAAAGCATTTTTGTAACTGATAGTGCTTTGTGCCACGCTGCACCTTCAGGTTGAGACTCATGGCCTGTAAAGCCGTGTCTCTTTTAAAACCTTATAGCCGAAAAGACCATCTGAGAAAGTGAATTCAATGTCATGCATTTGAGCAGGCCTAGAATCATAAGAGACATTGCGAATTCGCCAAAACTCTTCGTAGGCGTTATCCTCCAGCTCAATCACATATTTACCTCCGTTAGCTTCGTAAGATTCAATCTTGTATTGTTCCGTGTAGGTGGCAGAGTCAATTCTATTAAGCCCTAAAAGCAGTAATATGCACAAGGGACCCGTCACAAAAACGTTAATGTATAGCCCATCAAGCAAGCTCAATTGAAACTGTTCCCGAAATAGGAATGCTAGGCTAAAACCTATTAGTCCGAATAAGATGTACCAACGGCTAGCGTCTAGTAAGGTTATCAGGGTTGATTGAAGTAGGTAGTAAATAAGGGCTGCAACTGCAATCCAAATAGCAGCCAGTATGCCCAAGCTTCGCTCGCTAAACTCAAACCCCTCATTATGTTCTAGAACGTTGAATTTTGGCGTTGCGAAGCCAGTCGGTGTTTGTTTTTTCTTGGTAAGCACGGTTTGAAATTAATATTTCCTACAAATGTGACTTGCATACCAATCTGTCACAGCAATTTGTCACATTTTTGTGGCATGACTAAATATAAATGGATAATTCTGGCATTTATAGCCATTTGGGTAGTAGGGATAATTGTGGTTTATCCCATGATTAAGAAGAACCAGCGATTGCAAGTGTTTCAACCTGCCGATGTAAACCCGCAGTTGGTAGATGCTGATATGCAACGCACAGCCAAAGCGCATAGAATTGCTGATTTCAGTCTAACAGACCAAGCAGGCAAAACGGTTACAAATGAGGATTTTGAGAATAAGATTTACGTGGCGGATTTCTTCTTTACCACTTGTCCGAGTATCTGCCCGAAAATGACAGCTAGCCTCAGCGAATTATCGGATTTCTATAAAAGCGATAGCGATATCATGTTCCTTTCTCATTCGGTAACGCCTGTTAAAGACAGTGTTCCTGTTTTGGCAGCATATGCAGAAAAATATGGTGTGAATAATGATACATGGAAGCTGGTAACAGGAGACAAGAAACATATCTATGAACTAGCTAGGAGAAGCTACTTTGCAGTAACAACTGAAGGCGATGGAGGAGAGAAGGATTTCATTCATACCGAGAATTTTATTCTCGTAGATAAAGAGCGAAAGATTCGCGGATTTTATGATGGAACTTCAGCTGAGGATATGGAACGCCTCAAGTCTGATGTGGTCATACTTAGGTACGAGTACGAAGACTGATTGAGTAAAGATTAAAAGCTGTTTTGAAAGCAACTTTTAATCTTTACTCAACTTACTTTCTGATTATTTTTAAAGATGGCGTTCTCTTTAAATTTTCCGTCTTTATCGTACAACTTTACTTTTCCGCTTAAGACATCGTTGGTCCAAACACCTTCAAACTTAGATCCGTCAGGCATGTAAAGTATGCCTTGCCCATTTCTACGGTCATCAACCCATTCGCCTTCAAACACTTGCTTGTTTGGCCAAGTAAATTTTCCAATTCCTGTACGTTTATTATACATCCAGTCGCCTTCATAACTCATCCCGTTTTCCCAACGAAATGTGCCTTTCCCGTGCTTCATTTCGTTCTCCCATTCCCCGGTGTAATCGAGACTATAGTCAAACTTCATTACATACGTGTCTGGGTTCTTCAGCTGCCGAATCACTTTAAACTTACCGGGATATTTCTTGATTGCGGGATATAGATATCGTGATGTTGACGAGTAACCGAGTTGGTCTAATACTACATGCGTTACGCCTTGCTCCTGAAGCCTGTCAATTAGGTCTTCTTTATCTAACGTACTTCTGAAACCAGTTACCCATCGGTTTGCATAGAGGTAGAATAACTGTCCCTTGCGACAAGCTATCACCGCATCTTTCGGTAAATTTTTACTGCTCCAAGAAGCAAGGTCGAAGTAGTTTTTAAACTTGCTGACATATATTCCTTTGGCGCGTGTCTCCAATTCTACCACACGCTTTTCAAGGTTTGTTTTCATCCCAAAAAACACAACGAAAGGAATAACGATAGCAATTATCCAAGGTTCTTTTCTCTTTAAGCGTTCAGCAATAAACATCGGTGTTTCCACCAACCCGTTTAGAGATAGCATGATTAGAATAGGAACAACGGGCAGCATAAATCGAATGCCAAACCAAGCTTCTGGCCAAAGGAATAGAATACCGAATGTACCAGCCAGATAAAGTCCAACCAGTATCCGGTGGTCTTTCATTCTCGCAAGACCAATAGCCATCAAAATGAGTAACAGAATGGCTATGATATAGTCGGTAGATGTAATCTCGACTTTGGAGCCTGGTAACCCGCGTTTAGCTGCATTTACCTGTTTTTCCTTGAGCGTAAGTGGCTTGGCTTCCTCAGCTTTTTTTATGGCTAACGAATCAGCAGCAGTAGCAGCAATGGCTATAACCCCAGATTCTTTTTTGAGTTGCTTTACACACTGCTTGTAATCTATGGTTTCAAACGGGATTACGGCATTTGCAATCTCCAAAGCGAAATACCGCTTGAGGTTCATCCCAAAGCGCTCTGGCCAGTCTGCAATTTCCATTGGTCCCAATTCTGGCCTGTAAGGGTTTTTTCGAAGTAACTGTTTTACGTACGGACTTCCACCTAAATTGGCACTTCTAATTTGCCATGGTAACGCCAATAAAAAGAAGCATACCACGAGCGTTCCAGCATAAGCCCAACGCTTTTGAAACAAAAGAATGAGTGTGAACGAAATGACAAGTGATATACCAAGGGTTCTGATGTAAAAGGCAAAAACCGTTGCCACTATGAATAGTAAGAATTTCCAGTTTTTGTAAAAGACTTTGTCAAAGTCTGTAAGTACAAAAAGCAGTAGGCTTATTGCCGAAAAAAGCACAAATGAAATCTCGCTCATCATAATGGTGCTGTATTCCAGCAGATGGAAATTGTAAGCTGCTAAAAGACAGGCAATGAATGAGAGATGGATGTTTTTGGTGAGCGCTCTAAACAGAAAGAATAGTACCATCAAAGCTGCCCACATAAAGAACCCATTGGCCGCCTTAATTGTGGTCACCTTTCCTGAGAAAACTTTCATTACCCCAGCAATAAGCGTGGGATAGCCAGGAGGAAAGTGATTTCCCGGCACCTTATCCTTATTATGGATGGAACTGAAGCCGTCTCCTTGGGCCAATGATTTGCCCAAAATGTAGTATCCCGCGTTATCGCCTCCTAAATGAACCTTTTTGTCAAAAATTCGGTCGTAAGCACCATGAAATAGAACCGAAATGATGATTAGGTACAGTACAAGTACCGCTCGGTGGTTGGCATATTCCTTCAGTTTTTCCATCAACGACTAATATACAATCACTGCTAAAACAATTCTTATTGTGTTAATTACTTCTGGAAGTAAGCTGACACCGCTTTTTCTTTGGAGCCTGCCGAGTATGTGTAAAAACCACTTCCTGTTTTTGCTCCAAGGTTTCCGCTTTCAACCATGTTAACAAGCAACGGACATGGCGCATATTTAGGATTACCCAAGCCATCTTGCAATACACGCATTATGCTAAGGCAAGTGTCTAACCCGATAAAATCTGCTAAGTGCAATGGCCCCATTGGGTGTGCCATTCCTAGTTTCATTACTGTATCAATTTCTTCAACTCCAGCCACACCGTGGTAAAGTGTTTCAATTGCTTCGTTTATCATTGGCATAAGAATTCGATTTGCTACAAAACCAGGGTAATCGTTCACCTCAACAGGTGCTTTTCCTAGTTTTTTACTCAACTCAACAATTACTGAGGTTGTAGCATCTGAAGTGGAGTAGCCTCTAATAATCTCAACCAGTTTCATAATTGGAACCGGATTCATAAAGTGCATACCAATAACCTTATCTGCTCTTTTTGTGGCAGCGGCAATTTGAGTTATTGAAATGGAAGATGTATTACTTGCTAAAATGGTTTTATCTGGGCACAGATTTTCCAATTCTGAAAAGATTGAAAGCTTCAGCTGCTTGTTTTCAGTTGCTGCTTCAACAACTAAATCCGCATCTGCTACACCTTTCTCTAAACTGGTAAAGATGTTTAGGTTTTGGAGCGTTTTTAGTTTTTGGTCTTCCGTAAGCAGTCCTTTAGAAATTTGTCTTTCCAAATTTTTAGCAACGGTATTCATTGCTTTATCCAACGCGTCTTTACTTACGTCAACCAATGAAACTGTAAACCCATTTTGGGCAAATACATGCGCAATTCCATTGCCCATAGTTCCAGCTCCGATAACCGTAATATTCTTCATGTTTTGTAATGTTTGCCGCGAATATAATCACGCTAACACAAGCAGTCAGAATTGTTTGAGAAGCAGATGGAAATGTGCTGGAGGTTTGGCTTATTTTCCTCTTCCGAGAAGAACTGTCTGAACCGTGTATATCAGGATTTTGACATCCACCATCAAGCTCATGTTTTCGATGTAAAGCAGGTCAAATTTCATCCTGCGAATCATTTCGTCCACGTTTTCGGCATAGCCGTATTTAACCATTCCCCAGCTTGTAATACCGGGTTTTACCTTGTGTAGATGATGGTAATGTGGTGCTTTTTTCACTATCTGATCTATAAAAAATTGACGCTCCGGACGTGGGCCAACCAGACTCATTTCTCCAATTAAAACGTTGTAGAATTGCGGAATCTCATCCAAACGAACTTTACGCATAAACCTACCGAAAGGTGTTATTCTCGGGTCGTGGTCGCTAGACAGGGCAGGGCCTTGCTTTTCGGCATCAACAAACATCGACCTAAACTTGATTATATTGAAAGGTTTTCCTCCCTTCCCAATGCGTTCCTGCATGTAGAAAATAGGACCGGGGCTTGAGAATTTTACCGTTAACATGGTGAAAATGTACAACGGAGAAAGCATGAACAACGCAAGCGATGAAATGACAACATCTCCAATCCGCTTGGCGGTGCGTTGCCACGGTGGCATCAAATCACGTGTTACTTGAATAAGAGGTGTGCCATATATGGAGTCCATTCTTACGGATCCTGAAAGAATATCGTACATGTCAGGAATAACCTTCACGATTAAGTTGTCGTTTTCGAGCCGGTTAAGGATGTTTTCAAGACTTTCATGTTCACTTGATTCCAAGGCAATAATTACATCCTCAATAGCATTTTCCTTAATTACTTTTGGTAAATCATCCAATTTCCCGAGGAATGGAAGTCGCTTTTTCAAAGGGTAATTTCCGCGCTCTTTTACACGGATAAAACCGACAAAATTATTTCCAGAAGAACGTTGCTGAGATTCCAGTTCGTCATACAGTTCTAGTGCTTTTGCATCACTGCCAATCATCAACGTTGGGAAACCAATTTTTCGACCATGAATTTTGCTAGCTGTTATGCTCGAAAGAATGAAGCGGAATACGAATGTGAGTCCGAAGTGCAAACCGAATAACACGGCATAAGATTGATAATACGTGGTATAATTAAGCACGTCATCATCCAAAATAAGCGCGAAAAATAATGCGGTTACACCAAGTAGCGTGGTGGTAAATGTTTGACTGAATTCCTTTAGTCTAGATTTCCGATAAACGTTGCTATAAGTGCCTAAAAGTGCATAAATCAGCAACCAGAAAAATGGAATGAGTATTAATCCCCAAAGGAATTGCTCATCCATATGTACCATTACTTTATAGCCATACTTCAGACTTTCTATATAAGTTTTTCGGTAATAGAAGAAAATGCTCCAGGCAGAAGCTGCGCTAATCAAATCAAACAGGATGTACTTAGATGCTTGAAGTCTCTTATTCATCAGTGCATCATTCTGATATTGTCAATTATGACAAATGCTTCCCCTTCAACGTTTTCATCACGAATAAAACCAAAGAATGGATTTTGTGCTGTGTAGTTAGGATTAGCCGATACAACGTCCGTCAGATTTACATAAATATGATTCCAATCCTCCGATGGCTTTAGAGAAATAACAGCGTTTTGTCTAGTACCTCCAGCATCTTGACTAAAAAGACCTACAACAAATGAGTTGTTACATCGGTAAGTAAATTCTAAAATAGAAGGGCTGCCACCCCCCGGAATGTCAATTCCATTACCAGTCATTTTACACTCAAAAATAAACTGATCAGCATCTAAACTAAGTTTAAGAGAGCTTCCATCATAAGATTCTTCGCCCGCAATCCGCTCAACTTCTGCCTGACTTTGAGATGTTTTTGATAATGTGGTTGTGGCACTATTATCAAAGCTTTCTAACCAAGAAAAATTAACACCACTTTTAAAAGTAACTGTAGGATTAATGTGAAGCTGACTGTCTGGAAATAACTCTATTGTTTCCAAGTAATCATTCGAAAAAAGATAGGGAATTCGTGTGCCAACTTGCCCGTTAAGTTTAATTCCTGCTCTAATTCTAATGTTAGCATCACCATCTCTTAAAATCGGAACTACGGCAGGTAATTCATAAATACCAAGCAGTTGTTCATTATCATACACCCAAGCATCTGTGAAATTATTTACTGGATTGCCTTCGCTAGCAGGGTTTGTGCTAAGCGTAATTGAGTCAATTCGTATGAATGACGGAATCTGCTCGTCTGGATTGATTAGCTCGCACGAAGTGTACGAACTGGCGAGCAGAACAAGGACTGAAAGAAATATGGTAGGTCGTAAACGTTTTCTCATAGTAGCAACTAGCGCGAGAACGAGTGCGAAATTAGATTTATTATATCTCAGAGGAAAGAAGATCGGAACCGATATGAAGTTTACCCACAATATCGTGAGCTACTTGTAATGCATTGTAGCCGTCCTGAAGCGTTACAGCAGGTTGCGAATTTGAAAGAATACAATCCCTAAATGATTTCAATTCTTCTTGAATGGCGTTGGTTTCTGCAATATTTGGGAACTCAAAGTTGATTTTCTTCTTTGTGTTGTCTGGTAGCTCAATGTACATGTCGTTTGAGTCGGCATCGTCTTCACCATCACCAAGTCTTACAACCTCTGTTTTTTTCTTAAGAAAGTCGATTGATATATATGCATCACGCTGAAATAGGCGTGTTTTACGCATGTTTTTCAATGAAATTCTGCTAGCAGTAATATTTGCCACGCATCCATTTGCAAATTCTATTCGGGCGTTGGCAATGTCTGGCGAGTTACTTACAACTGCTACACCACTTGCGCTAATTCGCTTAATGGGCGATTTGACAATACTTAAAATGATGTCTAAATCATGAATCATCAAATCCATAACTACAGGCACATCTGTTCCTCGCGGATTGAACTGGGCTAACCTATGACATTCAATGAACATTGGATTCGTAATGAACGGCTTTCCTGCAATAAATGCCGGGTTAAAACGCTCAACATGTCCAATCTGAACTTTGACGTTGGCTTCTTCAGCAAGCTTCATCAAAGCTTCCGCTTCTTCTAGTGTATTTGTTACAGGTTTCTCAATAAACACGTGCTTTGAACCACGCAGCGCTAATGAAGCACAGTCGAAGTGCGAAAGAGTAGGTGTTACCACATCAACCACATCCACGGTAGCTATAAGCTCCTCAATAGTATTGAATGCTGTTACACCAAACGTTTCTTTGGCTACATCGCGTTGCGATGAATCGGGGTCGAAAAACCCGACCAAATCATAACCTTCGGTTTCAGAAAGTAACTTGAGATGGATTTTTCCAAGATGCCCTGCACCCAGCACACCAACCTTTAGGTTTTTCATTTAAAATTTGGGCTTGAAAAGTGATTTCTACGCTTTGCAAATTATTACATTTAGCAGCCGTGATTTCCGTGCGCGGATTCTCTTTTCAACATTCAAAATTTAACATCTCAATTGGTTAAAGATTCACATAAGCAGCAAGGAAACAGGAAGAAGTTAGTGGCTCACCTGAGAGAAAAAGGAATCGTAGATGAGAAGGTGTTAAGCGCCATCGGAAAAGTACCGCGTCACCTATTTCTCAATAGTGCGTTTGACCAATTTGCTTATGAAGACCGTCCGTTTAGTATTGGTGCTGGGCAGACCATTTCTCAACCATATACAGTCGCTGTTCAAAGCGAATTGCTGCAGATTAAACGTGGCTTAAAGGTTTTAGAAATTGGAACTGGTTCTGGTTATCAAGCATCAGTTCTTCAGGAAATGGGCGCAAAGGTGTTTTCCGTTGAGCGGATAAAAGAGCTGTTTGATAGAACGAGTAAACTGTTGCCAAAACTTGG
>DMRV01000024.1 GCA_003456455.1 Flavobacteriales bacterium | reverse complement strand
GTTGAAAGATTGGAGAAATTGACAATGAGTGGACTACATCCAGAAGCAGTGTTGGATGTAAAATCTGCGGTAACTTGTGCAGTCGCTAATTGGCAAACAAAAAGCAAAGATGGTAACAGTAAAAACTGACTAAGATTCCGAAGGTTTTTTATCATTCTATCCATTTAGTGCGTATGACTACGGAAATGCGCCACGAAAGTTCCCTTAAAAATTGAATTTGGTAATGTGTTTAACCAAACACCATCGATGAACTACATTTGTATGAAAGACAAACTGTTTTTAATGAGGTTGTTTAACATTCGACAAACGTTCCTTTTTTTCGGGTTGATGGCACTTTCTGCAGCGGCTAACGCACAGTTGGTTGATGAGATATTGGGCCAAAAGAGAAGTTTGGTTTCGGTGCTAATGCGTCCACATCGTATTGTTGATTACAAGCTAGAACGTGTGGTTCATGCGGCTGGCGATGGAATCCACCAAACCGTTTTTTACGAAAACGATACGTGCAACAAGTTTTATTGGGCTGTACCAACAGAAGCAATTTCTGACTTTACGGCTAAACTTATTGATTCGGGATATAAGTCTACAACTGAGGATGGATATGCGAAAGACAGTTTGGAGCTGGTTGTACGGCCACTTGATTCTGGAACTGCAACACTTTACATTGCCGTACTGAGTACAGGGATGAAAGAAATGCAAGCTGCAGCGCAAAAGCAGAAAAGAAAGAAACAGCAGACGCAAAGACTAAAGACCAGCGTGCCATCGCAAGTAGAGTTGGAGGCTATGCCACTTTTACAACAAGCCATTTTGGCTGATGAAGCCGATACAACTCCAAAACCGCCAAAGAATCCGCAACGGCATTGGGTTGGGGAAAGGGACGGTAAAACCAATTTTCTAGGCTGGGATAAATAGACACGTATTCTTCTTTGGTCTATTGGTAAATTCGCGCTCCCAAATGCAAATGCAGCAGCACATAACACACCCTGTTTTTAAGCTTATTTCTGAAGCAGCGAAAGAACTCAACGTTGAGGCGTATGTTATTGGCGGTTATGTGCGCGACTGCATTCTTAATCGTGAAACCAAGGATATTGATGTTGTGTCAACCGGAAAGGGAATTGAGTTAGCGCGAGCTGTTGCTTCAAAACTTGGAGGTTCCAAAATCAGCGTGTTTAAGCGTTTTGGTACCGCTATGATAAATCACAAGGACCTTGAGGTTGAATTTGTTGGAGCAAGGAAGGAATCCTACTCGGAAGATTCGCGCAAACCTGCTGTTGAGGATGGTACTATCAAGGATGATCAGGATAGACGGGATTTTACCATCAACGCGATGGCGATTAGCTTGAATGATGGAACTTGGGGAGAGTTGGTGGATCCATTCAATGGCGTGGAGGACTTGAAAAAGGGTGTTCTTCAAACTCCATTAGAGCCAGCGAAAACCTATAGCGATGATCCATTGCGGATGATGCGTGCTATTCGTTTTGCAACGCAATTGGATTTCCAAATTGAGGATGAATCTTTTCAGGCCATTTATGACAACAGAGAACGGATTTCTATAGTTTCTCAAGAACGAATTACAGACGAACTCAACAAGATTATTCTAGCCAAAGTTCCTTCCAAAGGATTCAAGCTTTTGTTCAATACAGGATTATTGCATTTGATTTTCCCGAAAATGACGGAGCTTTTCGGGGTAGATATCATCAACGGAAAGGCACATAAGGATAATTTCTATCACACGCTTCAAGTGTTAGATAATATTTGCGAGAACACAGATAATCTTTGGTTGCGCTGGGCAGCCATTATGCACGACATTGAGAAGCCGATTACTAAACGTTTTCATCCAAAAGTAGGTTGGACGTTTCACGGACATGAAGACAGAGGTGCACGAGCTGTGCCAGAAGTATTTCGTGATTTGAAGCTACCGCTGAATGAGAAAATGAAATACGTTCAGAAATTAGTTTTTCTACACCTCAGACCAATTGCTTTGGTGCAAGAGGTCGTTACCGATTCAGCTGTACGCAGATTGCTCTTTGAAGCTGGTGATGATATCGAAGATTTGATGACGCTTTGCGAAGCAGATATCACAAGCAAAAATGATAATCGCGTGAAGCGTTACATGAAGAACTTTGAGCTTGTGCGCCAGAAAATGAAAGAGGTGGAGGAGAAGGACCGCGTTCGTAGTTGGCAACCTCCCGTGAGTGGCGAGGAGATTATGCAAGCGTTTGCAATAAAACCTTGTCGCGAAGTGGGCACGATTAAAGACGCCATAAAAGACGCTATTATGGATGGCGATATTGAAAACAGCCGGCAAGCTGCGGTATTTTTTATGGAACAGAAAGGAAATGAATTGGGGCTTGAAGTGGCTATAAAGTTGAAATGATAAGTAAGAAACGCGTTTTAGACGAAACCATTATAGCAATTGGAGGTTTAATACACGTTTTTCTTTTTTCCGTTATTCGCGTTTTCGAATTTTAATCATGGCAGTTTACCGTATCAGAGTTTTTATTGAAGATGACCACGAGATTTATCGTGATATTGAAATTCAAGGCCGTCAACGTTTTGCTGATTTACACAAACAAATTGTTCAGTCGTTCAATTTTCAGCCAAATCAGGCTGCGGAATACGTCAGTTCTGACCAACAGTGGTATGAAGGAGACACCGTGGTTGAGTTAGATGGCAACCTAGATGGTGATCATCAGAAAATTGTTAGCCATATCAATTTTCCGCGACAGCGATTTCTATGTGTAACCATGAGCTACAAAGAGGTTGGATTGGCGCTGGAGTTGCAAAAAATATTGAAGGATGAAGATGGGGTGACTTACCCTCGGTGCTCCAAAAGTGAAGGCGCTCCACCTTACTATTCTCAGCCGCCACCAGAACCAATTGTGGATGAATCAGGCGATGTTGACATTCCAGAGATGGATGCCGATATGTTTGATGGCGATGGTCCTTCTGAAAAGGAAATAGAACGCATGCAAAAGCAAGCAGAGAAGGCCAGTAAAACAGGTAAGCTAAAAGCTCCTAAAGTTGATTTTGACAAGCTAAAGAAGGAGAGCACGAAGAAAGAGGAAGGTTTCGATGATTTCAATATGGATGATTTGATGTAATGCCTACTGAGGCAGTCAAAACTTTAATTGTTATTTGTGGACCTACGGCTGTCGGAAAAACCGACTTTGCCATTGCCTTGGCAGAGCAGCTACAGACCGAGATTATATCGGCAGATAGT
>DMRV01000435.1:498-3438 GCA_003456455.1 Flavobacteriales bacterium | reverse complement strand
TAAGATTCTCTTGTCTCACGACCCGAGCCATTGGGATGCAAAAGTGAAAGCGCATTCGCAGAAATTTCAGCTTACGCTTTCTGGACATACGCATGGTGCACAATTTGGAATTGAAATTCCTGGAATAAAATGGAGCCCTGTTCAATACCTATATAAGCAGTGGGCTGGTTTGTATGAAGATATGGGTCAAAGTATTTACGTAAACCGAGGTCTAGGATTTATCGGATACATGGGAAGAATAGGAATTCAGCCAGAAATCACACTTTTAGAGCTAAAATCGGCTCGGAATGTATAACTTAGTTGACCTATTCAAAATCCCTGATTTTTAATCGCTTATGAAGAAAATGTTTGCCTGCCTTGCCGTTCTGGCTTGGCTCTTTACCTCCGTATCCGCCAAAGACAAATACGAATATTCCATCACCATAAACCCAGAAGACGTAACCATTGTACGTGACAAATGGGGCGTTCCGCACATTTATGGAAAAACCGATGCTGATGCGGCTTACGGTTTAGCTTGGGCAAATGCCGAAGATGATTTTTATACCATGCAAGAGCTGGTTATTACGGGCAAGGGACTTGCTGGGAAATTGTTGGGTAAGGAAGGTGCAAAACGCGATTTTTTCTCGCATACCATCGGCTACCGCGACAGGATTGACCAAGACTTCCATTTACTATCTGATGAATATGTGCGTTACCTAGAAGGTTATTGCCAAGGAGCAAACGCATACGCTGAAGCGCACAAGAAGGAAATTAGAGTAAAAGGTATCTTCCCGATTAACCCAAAAGATGTGACGGGTGGATTTATGTTTGCGCTAAGCGCACTTATTGGAACGCCTGATGCCATTGGGAGTATTGTAGATGGAACGTTCGACAAAGACCAGCCTTCTAGTTTGCCTTACGGCTCAAACGCATTTGCCTTCAATAGCAATAAGACTGATGATGGAAGTTCGATGCTTTGCATTAATCCGCATCAGCCAGTGACAGGACCATTTTCTTGGTATGAAGCACATATTAACAGCGAGGAAGGCTTGAATATTCATGGGGCGATGTTTCCTGGAAGTTCAAGCGTTTTTCTTGGAAACAACGAAAACCTTGGTTGGGCGCACACCTTCAATCACTTAGATTTGGTGGATGTATTTGAACTTGAAATGCACCCGAAGAAAAAACGGATGTATAAATATAATGGCGAATGGAAGCAGCTAGAAAAGCGACCTGTTTGGCTAAAAGTAAAACTGGCTAAAGGCATTATTCTCCCAGTGAAAAAGATGACATACTGGAGTGTTTATGGAGCGACATTAAAATCTCCTAATGGCAACTACTACGCGGTTAAGTTGCCTGGTAATGAAAGAGTGCGAGTTGGAGAACAGTGGTATAGAATGGATAAAGCCTCAAACTATGATGAATTCTATGAAGCGCTGCGGATGGAATCCATTTCCATGTTCAACATTATTTATTCCGATAAGGATGATAATGTGCTTTATCTGAACAACTGCGTAATGCCAAAGCGTCACGAAGGGGTTGACTATTCTAGGGTTGTAAAAAGCAACTCAGACAAAACACTTTGGTCTGAATTTCATGATGTGGAGGATTTGGTTCAAACCTACAATCCGGATTGCGGTTGGGTTTTCAACACGAACAACAACCCTGCACACGCCACCGCAAAAAGTGAATGGCAAAATCTAGAGGATTGGCCAGCTTATTACGGATGGGATGATAAAGGAGAAAATAACCGGGCAGAACGTTTTCTCGAAATGATGAAAGAGCCCGAATCAGATAAGATTTCTTATGAGCGAATGAAAGAAATCAAGTTCGATTATGAGTTTCCAGCCTGTGGAGCATATCAAAATTCAATTGAGAACCTTTTTCACGTTAACCCTAATGAACACCCAGAGATGTCGGCTCTCATAACGGCTATTAATGAGTGGGACAAGCGTGGCAACAAAGAGAATAAAGGAGCGGGGGCGTATCTAATTACTTTTCAAAAGCTATTCTCTATGATGGGATTTGCAGATGGTGAATTCAAAAAAGCTGTCTGTATTCCAGACACCTCTTACCTTACTGCACTTCGTTGGGCTCAAAATGAAATTGATACCCATTATGGTGGTGAGATTCCTGCGCTAGGCGAGGTCCAGCGACATGTTAGAGGCGATGTGAATATTCCATTATCCGGTTTTCCAGATGCGTTGGCTGCCAATTACAATGAAGAATGGAAAGATGGCCGTTACAAGCCTTGGGTTGCTGACTCATATGTTCATTTTGCGCAATGGAAAGACGGAAAATTAGTGCGAATGGAAACTTTGCACCCCTTTGGAGCATCTACCCGACCCGACTCTCCGCACTACACAGATCAGATGCAACTTTATGCTGATCAGAAGACGAAACCAATGACATTGGACAAAGCCAAAATCATGTCAGAGGCAAAGTCTGTTTATCATCCGCACTAGTTGGTAAGCACTTGATACATAGTTGATAGAGGTTGACTTATGGATGAACGAAATTTACGTTCACATCCGATTAACCCTAAATACTATTCAAGTTAATGCCCCAAAAAATTCTACTGCTGGTTGCTCTTCTAAGCGTGACCAATGCCCTCTTCGCTGGCAAGCCAAAAAGCGATAGCGATTCAACAAACAGCACTGGTTCTCATTTTGAGAAAGTTGACAACACCAAAATTCAAATCGTTAGGGATGAATGGGGTGTGCCACACATTTTTGCAGATCAGGACCACGAAGTAGCCTACGGACTAGCTTGGGCAAATGCTGAGGATGATTTCCAAACCGTACAGGAACTTTTGCTTGCTGGCCAAGGAAAGTCTGGGAAACTACTTGGCAAAGAAGGAGCGAAACGCGATTTCCTACTTCATGTTTTTGCAGTGAAAGAAATTGTGGATGCAAAATTTGAGCAGGATTTTACCGAGGAATACAAGGAATACCTAGACGG
>DMRV01000435.1:0-432 GCA_003456455.1 Flavobacteriales bacterium | reverse complement strand
GAAGTAGCCAATATTCTTAAAGGAAGTTATGATGGCGGATCGACTTGGATTGGGTCGAACGCTATGGCTTTTAGCCCAGAAAAAACGGACGATGGAAGTACCATTTTGGTTGTAAATCCTCATATGCCAATGGAAGGACCTTTCTCTTGGTATGAAGCGCACTTGTGCAGCAATGAAGGGTTGAATATTTTGGGTGGTTTATTCCCTGGCGGAACCTCTGTTTTTCTCGGAACCAACGAAAATCTTGGCTGGGCACATACGGTCAATAAGCTGGATTTGGTTGATGTCTATAAACTCAAAATGAGTGAAGACAAGAAAAGGATGTATGAGTTTGATGGAGAATGGTTTGAACTGGAACGAAGACTCACAATCCTCAAAGTAAAACTGAATAGTTTGCTTACTGTTCCTATCCCTAAAATGACGTATTGGAGT
>DMRV01000092.1 GCA_003456455.1 Flavobacteriales bacterium | reverse complement strand
TAGGAAACTTCCGTCCAACACACCGAGAATGCGTTTCGCAACGCCTCTGCTTTCAGTTGTATTTTCTGTTTCCTTACTCATTATATTTTTTCTGCAACTCTCAGTTTTGCACTTCTCGCACGCGGGTTTCGTGCTATTTCTTCATCCGTTGGGATGATGGGTTTTTTTGAAATCACATTGAATGGAACAAGTGGTTTTCCGTAGAAATCCTTTTCTATTTTTCCTTCAACATTGCCGCTTCTGACAAGATTTTTTACCAAGCTATCTTCTAGCGAGTGATAAGAGATTACGACTAGCCTTCCTTCTTCCGATAGGATGTTAGGCATCTGAGAAAGCATTTCTTCTAATGCATTCATCTCATCATTTACTTCAATTCTTATTGCCTGAAAAACGCGTGACAAAAAGCTATTCTCCTTTCCGCGCTGGGCGCTGGGAAGAATTACCACTTTGAATTGTTCTATGGTTTCGATTGGTTCAACACCTCGTGCAGCTACAATCGCTTTCGAAAGTTTCCAGGCTTCCTTTAGGTCTGAATTCTCACGGAAAATCTTAGAAAGTTGTTCTGCCGAATATTCGTTGATAATTGTTCTAGCGGTCAAATCAATCCCTTCAGACATCCGCATGTCCAAAGGACCATCTGCTCGCGTGCTGAAACCTCGACTTGGTTCGTCAATCTGAAAAGAAGAAATACCTAAGTCTGCCAAAACGCCATCCACAGGAATGGCTTTGAAATAGCGCAGGAAATTGCGCACAAACCGAAAGTTGTGTGGTATGAATGTGAAACGTTCGTCCTGCAACAGGTTCATTTGCGCGTCTTTGTCTTGATCGAAGGCGTACAGGTGTCCGCCTTTCAAATGCTTCAAAATTTCTCGCGAATGACCTCCTCCTCCGAAGGTCAGATCCACGTAAATTCCGTTAGGATCAATCCTTAAGCCGTCAATACACTCCTGTAACAGAACGGGGTTATGGTACGTCATCAGCCCCATCATTTAGGCTGCCCATGACTTCTTCAGCCAGTGTGGCAATGTCTGTTTCAGGATTGCTCAACTTTTCCTCGTATGCTGCCTTGTCCCATATTTCTACATATGTACCGGCAGATGCGAGAACGATGCTATTGGAGATTGAACTGAATCCTACTAAATCTTTCGGAATCAGTAATCGGCCCGTTGCATCAAGCTCAACGATCTTGACCCCAGCAGTAAACAATCTGATGAACTCGACATTCTTGCGCACAAACCTGTTCAGCTTGTTCACCTTACTCATCTTTTCATCCCACTCACTCATCGGGTACAATTCAATGCACTTCTCGAACATGCCACGTTTTAAAACGAAGCCGTTTTCGAGCTGAGACATCAATTGCTTCTTCAATGCTGTAGGTAGCATGAGTCGGCCTTTGGCGTCCGCTTTACATTCATATGTTCCGATAATGTTGGTCACTTACACTGGAATTTATCTAGGTAAAGTAATGGATTATCTACCACTCTTTACCACAGTTTACCACAACTGTTGAAAACTTTATAGTTCAAATCTACTGAAAGGTTACGATACAACTATGAACAAGTACAATTTAGGACGGATATGAGTGTGGTAAAAAGTGGTATAATTGTTAATAAAGTCGGAGTTATCCACTTGATTTATTCGAGATTTTGCCCCCTCATTTTTGGTTAATTTTGACCAAAACGTCAATAGAGGTGCTACAAGAGGAATCAGGACATAAATACATTGAGCAAGGAGAAGGTCCTGTGCTACTGGTTCTGCATGGTCTGTTCGGGGCACTGAGTAATTTCCAGGACGTCCTAGATGAATTCTCAAAGGATTACACTGTAGTAATCCCGATGATGCCGATTTATGACCTTCCACTTTTGAAGACGAATGTGAAGGAATTGGCCGCTTATATTGATGAATTTGTTCTGTTCAAAGGTTATGAAAGCATGTCTCTTTTGGGTAATTCGCTCGGAGGTCACGTTTCGCTGGTTTATACTGTAGCGCATCCCGAAAAGGTCGATGCACTTATTCTTACCGGAAGTTCTGGTTTGTACGAGAATGCATTTGGTGGGTCTTTTCCTCGAAGAGAGGATAAGGTGTATATAAGGAAGAAGGTGGAGACCACATTTTACGACCCAGCAACGGCTACGGACGAATTGATTCAAGAGGTTTTCGATATCATTAATGACCGTAATAAGCTAATTCGTGTTCTTGCTATTGCCAAGTCTGCTATTCGGCACAACATGAAGGATGATTTGCCAAGTATTTCAATTCCCACCTGTCTAATTTGGGGAAAGAATGATGGCGTAACTCCTCCTGAAGTGGCAGAAGAGTTTCATGAGCTGATTCCAAACTCGGAGCTGCACTGGATTGATAAATGTGGTCACGCTCCAATGATGGAGCATTCAGCTGAGTTCAATGCGATTTTATCGCCTTGGCTAAAAAAACACGTTCTTAAGAAGTAATTCCATGCTGATAAAAGATGTCGAGTTTGTGATGAGCAACTCGGACGTACGCAAGTGCCCGAAACCTGATAAGCCTGAATTTGCATTCATTGGTCGGTCTAACGTAGGTAAGTCTTCCCTTATAAATATGCTGATGGGAAGAAAGAAGTTGGCAAAGACCAGCTCTACTCCTGGGAAAACGCAGCTTATCAACCATTTCCTAGTCAACCAATCATGGTACTTGGTGGATTTGCCAGGTTACGGCTATGCTAAAGCTCCTGATAAACTGAAGAAGAAGTTTGAGAAGATGATTAACGATTATCTTCTACAACGAGAAAATCTTGTGACTGTGTTCGTTTTGGTTGACATAAGACATTCGCCACAGCAGATTGACTTGGAGTTTATGGAGTGGTTGGGAATGTCTCAGATTCCGTTTACAATGGTTTTTACCAAGTTGGACAAGCTGAAGCGTGGCGAGATTGAACCTGCGCTGAAAAAGTATCGCGCTAAGATGTTGGAGACTTGGGAGGAGCTTCCGATTCAAGTGCTTACTTCGGCAGAGAAGCATGACGGAAAGGAAGCATTGCTTGAATACATCGGCACGCTGAATATCGACTTTCAATCAAAGTTTAAGAAATAAAAAAGGCTTCCAATTGGAAGCCTTTTTTGTGATTCGTTTTGGGTGCTTGTTATCTAATTAACTGCAACCAACCTGTTTCTTTAAAGTCGAAATTATCTAGTTCGTTGTCTATTGCGTTACCAGAATTCATTTCAGCTTTTGAGATAACATAGAAATATGTTCCAGCCGATGCTGGAGTTCCTGAGGCGGTTACTCCATCCCAAGATATAAGAGGTGATGTGTTTTCAAATATCACATTACCCCATCTGTTGTAAATCTCAAGATTGAAATTACCAACATCACTTGTTCTAATATCGAAGACGTCATTAATTCCGTCATTATTAGGAGTGAACACGTTTGGTACAATCAGGCCTTCAACGATATTGACAGGAAGAGTTAAGGTGTCTAAACAGTCAAGACCACTTCGTACAATAAGCGTAATGTCATAGGTCCCTGGTTCATAGTAAGAATGGAACGGAAGAGAGTCTGTACTGGTTGTGCCATCCCCAAAATCCCAGTCCCATTCGGTGGTTAAAAGACTGTTGTCAACCATACCTAAAATGTCATGGACAAATATGCCACCTGGTAGGTTTGTGTCTAAGGAGATAGTGAAATCAGCGACCGGCTGAGGATAAACCTCTACTGAATAATTTCGAGTAAGCGAGGCACAGCCACCGTTGATGTTATTTGGAACTACTTCATCTACTTGAACTGTTCCAATAACTGGATTTAGCGAATCATTGTCCCAAATAACAGTAATAGAGTAATCTGTTTGGTCGGTAATTGTACCACCAGTAACTACAAACGTGTAATCAGACCCGTTTTCTGGAACCGTGTATACAGTTTCAATACTTGCACACAACGCATCATCACCTGTTACTTCTGGCTCTAATGGAACATTGTAAGACATGATGTAGGCATCGTCTTGATAGGATTGAAAATCATCCCAATCATAACGAACTACTTGATTCCAAAAATTATTTGTCGTTGATGAACCGGTGTTAAACATGTTCTCCCAAACTAAGTTGGCAGTGTTCCAGTTTGCCATTCCGTTGTAATTCTCATCTCCTTCCCAAGGGTTTGCATACAGCGATATTTCAGCAGTAGCATTTGCGCCACCTGTTTGATTAATACGATGATACCACCAAGGATTCACGTAGCAAATGGTTGTGTCAGTAGACGTTACTGGAAGACCGTTAATGGTCGGGTTTCTGTTTACGAAACGGACATGGTACCAATCTGGAGCATTTGTCTCAGGCTTAACCTGAGCTGGCCGGTATCTTTTTATTTGGTTCGGAGAAATGTCTAAACTTGAACCTGTAGGAAACAGGTAAGGAACACTTTGAGCTGTAGCTCTTGCCAAATTTCCGTTTTCTAAGCTGGACACGAATCCACAAGTATCACAAAACGCGTTGCGTTGAATAGCTCCTGTTGAAGTGTTAAATACCCAAAGTGTATCAAAATCTGTTGCCCATTCAGCTTCGTTCAGTCTTAATGTTCCGTTTACACCAATTTCTGAGTTAACGTTGTCCTGGATTCTTCTGATGTCGCCAATTAAGTCTACATCATGAAAAGTTGTTACGGAATCTCCTTGGATTGAATCGGTAGTCATAAATCTAACCTTGCCTTCGCCAGCACGGTAAAGTCCGTTGTTTTCCCAGTCTCCGTAAATCTCAAACAAACCATCATTACCAGTAAGCTGTAGTGGGAATGAACCATCTCCACCGCACTCTGCATTGTTGATGAAGTCTCCCTTGATAATGAATTTACCAAGGTTCACCATGATACTATCATTGTGAGATACAGAGCCATCAACCCAAACAACAGCTGAGTCGTTTGGTCCTCCGTTAATGAAGAACATTGCTCCGTTGTT
>DMRV01000120.1 GCA_003456455.1 Flavobacteriales bacterium | reverse complement strand
CTCGAAGTGGAGTTTCCATTCTATGAGGTAGGTAAGAGTTTGAATGTTGTCGATACCAGATTAGGTTGTATCGGTGTTAACATCTGTGCTGACAACTACACTGAATCAACCCACATTGGCAAAACGCTTGCGGCTATGGGTGCAGATATTATCCTTTCTCCTTCTAGTTGGACCGTTGACCATTGGGTTACTGAAAAAGACGAGCCCTACTTCGATAAATGGGTACGACCGCTTTCACATATTGCAAAATCATGCAATGTTCTTATGGTATCGAGTACTGGTGTTGGGTACATTGTAGGAGGACCTTACGAGGGTAAAAAAATGATTGGATGCTCCCTTGCTGTTGGACCTGAAGGTATCCTAGCAAAAGGCCAGTTCAATGAATTTGCGGGTCAGGTTATCGTGTTTGATGCGGAAATCCCATCAGCCCGAAAAAAGGGAACGCAGATGGGGATTTTTGCACGGGAGCAGGGCGTAAATTTTGAGTCCTTTGTAAAATGAGCGTCATTGTAAATGGAATAAACACGGTGCTGGAGCACCAGACCTGTACTCGATGTGTTCAAGATACCTCGGTACCGGGGATTTCTTTTGATAAAAACGGGGTCTGCAATTTCTGCCATCTCCATGATAGCATGTGTCGGATGTTCCCGAATGGTAAACAGGGCAAACGTATTCTGAACAAGCAATTTTCAAAAGTCAGGCGCCAAGGTAAGGGGGCTTCATACGATTGCGTTGTAGGTATAAGTGGTGGCCGCGATAGTATAGTGCTGCTCCGGAAAGTGGTGAAAGAGTGGGGGCTCCGACCCTTGGCCGTTCATTTCAACGATGGTTTCGATAACCCTGTGGCAGGGGAGAACATGATCAATGCTGTAGAGAAACTAGGCGTTGACCTAATTACAATCACTTCAGACTGGCGAGAGGCAAAAGACCTGAAGATCTCTTACCTCAAAGCATCTGTTCCCGACTTGAATCTAGGTACAGACATTGGGATTGCCTCTTCACTTTACGGAGTAGCCGCTCGAGAAAACATCAAATACGTCATCATAGGCCAATCATTTAGAACAGAGGGAGTAAAGCCGTTGTCATGGTCATTTTTTGATGGAGACTATCTGCGAAATGTTCAGCACGAGTTGGGAACGATTCAATTAAAAGCATGGACACCGGACAACCCTGGGTTCAATCTTGGTATGAAGGAATTAGCCTATTACACGGTATTCAAGGGGATTAAAACCCTTACTCCCATGTACTATTGCGATTATATTAGGGACGAGGCCGAGAAAATCATCAAAGAAGAATTGGGATGGGTCTACCCTGGAGCGCATTATTTTGACGATTTGTACCATAGTTTGATTAAATATGTTCACCGGGTCAAGTTCAACATAGACCTGAACATGAACTCCGATTCTGCACTCGTGCGATCCGGACAGATGGGTCGTCAAGGAGCTCTTGAGCGAGCTCATGGAGTGTACCAGATCGAAGATGAGAAAGTAATCGAGCTCTGTATCAAGAGGCTTGGAATCACGAGAGATGAATTTGAGTCCTACATGGAGTTGCCCTGTAAGACGTTCAGAGACTATCCAACATCATACGACCTGATGCGGTTGCTGCGTGCTCCCATTTGGGTGGCCAGTAGGCTGAACCTTGTGCCAAAAGTGGCCTATGACAAGTATTTTAACTGTGGAGTATGATAATTCTTGGAATTAACGGTGGTGTGAGGCTCGGATATCAGGACGTTTCGGCTGTTCTGATACGCGATGGCAAAGTTCTGGCCGCTGTAGAGGAGGAAAGACTCAGTCGTATAAAACATTCACCAGGTCAATTGCCATATCGTTCCATAAATGAGGTTTTGTCCATTGCAGGGCTTCAGATGCGAGATGTGGAGCTGGTGGCCACGCATGGAAATACTTGGGGAAGCGGTTATGAAGCAGTGCTGGAGCGCTACTTCAAATACACATTCAATGCAAGTCCAAAGATTATCCGCTATCATCATCATCTCTGTCATGCTGCTAGCGCCTATTATGCATCCGGATACGATGAGGCCATGGTTTTAACTATGGATGCCTCTGGTGATGGTGATAGTATGCAGCGCGCAATAGGGCGCGGTTCAGCGCTAGCAATTGAGGAACAGGTACCAAGGACAAATAGTTTGGGTATTCTTTATTCCATGATGACCCAATTCTGTGGGTTTACAAGGGACTCTGATGAGTACAAGCTCATGGGCTTGGCTCCTTACGGGAACCCAAACCATGTCGACCTTTCCTTTTTGGTTGATCTCAGCGGCAAAGGGTTCGAAGTGAATCGGCATTATATGTTCAGCGCTGAACCGGGACAACCCCAACCTTCAAGACAGCAGGCGATTTTTAATCAAAGCCTAATAGATGAGTTGGGTGCTCCTCGGATACCCGGGAGTGGCCTGAGTCAATTTTATAAGGATGTGGCGGCATCAACCCAGCGATTGCTGGAAGAGGTGCTTTGTAAAGTGGTGAGAGAGTTTCACGAGGATACAGATATTCGTTGGCTCTGCCTAGCTGGGGGAGTTGCATTGAATTGCGCAGCGAATAAGAAAATCCTTGAGCTCGATTTTATTGATGACATCTTTGTTCAGCCTGCATCTAGCGATGCCGGTATCTCCCTCGGAGCAGCTTATCTTGCAAGTACCCAGTTTGATAGGAGGCCTGAGCGTCAGGTCGGAACAAAACTGGGTAGAAATTACAGCGAGGCGGAGGTTACGAATCAGTTGTCACAGTTAGGAATTAGCTTTAAGACCGTAGAAGATCCTGCAGTCCTCGCTGCAGATTTGATCCACCAGAACAAGGTAATCGGCTGGTTCAATGGCAGAGCAGAATTCGGTCCGCGCGCCCTCGGAAGTAGGAGTATTCTCGGATCGGCCACAAATCCTGATATGAAGGAGCTCATCAACCGTAAGATTAAATTTCGTGAGGGTTTCCGTCCATTCTGCCCGTCAGTAATTAAAGAAGATTTCAAAAAAGCGTTCTCTTCTCCAGCCGAAGGCCTTCCCTACATGACTGTGAATGTGGATGTACGTTCAGACCGCTTTCCGGCAATCACTCATGTGAATGGAACCGCTCGAGTACAAACCGTGGATGATTCGGATGATTCGTTTCATCAGTTATTGAAATCGGTCGGAGAACGCCAAGAACTTGGCATGGTTGTCAATACCAGTTTCAACCGTATGGGAGAACCCATGGTGTATTCGGTCCGAGATGCCGTTTCCTGTTTTTTTGGGAGTGGTTTGGATTATCTGGTCATCGGTCGCTGCATGGTCTCCAAATAAATGAACCTTCTACGAACAAGGGGTTATGCACTTATCTTACTGTTGACCACAGCTTGGAACATCTTTGCAGTGAAGCTTATTGTATCTGATGGGATTGTCCCCATGCTTTATGCACCATCGGTGCTTTTACAGGCTTATTTGTTGCTACTGCCCTTCATTTCAAAGGCCACTGGGGTGCTCACCGCAGTTAATCTGTTCTTCTTTACGGTGCTGGAACTCGTTCTTTTTCAATTTTCAGGACTACAGTCGTATGGAGAGAAGAGCGGTGACCCTTACTTCAAATTTATTTTTCATGATGCACATGTACCATCTACTATGGATACTAGCGGTAAACCAGTATCGGGTTGGAATGGGAATGACAGTGAGTTCTGGTTTGAGCATCGGTGTAATAGCTTAGGGTTGCGTGATGATGAAGAGACCAATCGGGTTAAATTATTGCTGGTTGGAGATTCATTTATTGAAGGGATTGGGATAGTACAGGAGAATGCTCCAGACAAATTGCTAGAGCGAGAAATCGGCTGTTCAGGTTGTGTTTTGAACATGGGAGTCGCTGGCAGTGATCTTTATAACTCATTCCGTTTTCTAAAGCGAATCAATGATCATGTTGTTGGTGCCAACGCTGTGATTCTCAATATTAACCAGAGTGATATCATAGACTTAGTAATGCACTCTTCATTTTATGGCATTGAAGAGATACCCCCCCCTCCACCTCATTCCAAGTACTGTTCGGGAGTAGTTTTTTGGCGCGTTACGTCATTATTGACCTCCTTGGGTATAACCACCTTCTATTCAACACCAAACAATCCATTGCCGCTGAACTGGTGGCTTTGGATGTTATAAAGCTGAAAATAGCAGAATACCACCAGTACTGTCATGCAAATGGTCTGGCTTTCATGGTCTCATTGCAGCGTACCAACCATCATATGGTAGGCAATGTAAGTGCATTTGATTCCGTGGCGCAATGGATGAAGGAAAATGATGTGAAGCACGTAGACCTAGTTGAGAATATTGGTGAGCTGCAAAACCCTATCGAAGACCTTTATTGGCCCATTGATGGCCACTTCAATGAAACCGGGTATAAATGGTTCATTGGCTGTGTTTACGAGAATGTCCAGAAAAAGTATCCCAAGTTCTGGAAAGAAGTCACTTTATCTTAAAGATACGATTCCTTCTTCACATGCTCTGGTGTGAATCAGAAATGACGATACTCCTTGTATCGAATCGAAGCCAGTGTCCTCGTCCATGCCGGTCTCAATAAAATCGAGAATTAATCGTGGTATGGTATCCTGCGGATTATGAAGCGTTTTTACAAATTTCGGAAAAAACGCTACTCTAATTACCTCCGTATTCAGCCTTTCCTTTGTTGCAATTGGCCCAGCCAAGGCGAGAAGGTGATTGAGGAATTTTTGTAGACGGTCAGGATCCGATCCCGCAACCAACGAATCCAGATCCGAGAATCCCGTTGCGCAATGTGCACTAGCAATTCTTAGTTGGCTTAAGACCACAGGAGCTAACCTTTCAGTACTTTTTCTTAGCATTAATTGTACATCTGAGGTGTAGGCTATTTCATTCTGGAGAGCTCTTGCGGACCTGGCTTTATCTCCGAAATTTGCTAAACTACGTTGTTCCATCTCGGTTAGAGAAACAATATCCCATGGCGAGACGTGCCTTTGCCATCGTAGGTTATACATGAAAAAAGTAAGCCCCGCTACTCCAAGGTATAGCAAAAAGAAAATCAGTTTATGAATTAGCGTTTTCATTATTGTTAGTTTGGCAACGCTTCATCTCCTTCAAGATAAATTTGTCTTACATCAAAAAAGACCTCATAACACTCATTCCAACCAGAGTTCCTATTTGGCTCTATGTCGAATCCACTGTAGCATAACGGCTTGTTAATAATAGGTGGTAGTACCACCGAAATGCGACTCGCATTCAGCAGGTCAAACCGGTGCCGAATCTCTTTATCATAGCGTTGCGCAGTTCCATCTGCAATGTCTTTTACGGCCTGTGTCCAATTTTGTGCTAAAAAAACACTAGCCAAGCATAGCAGGGAAACTACGGTTACTTCCACGGAGCGCAAATTGGTGCTGTTCGCTAATTTTGTGTGGCGGATTTTCTGCGACACAGAAAAAATAATGATTAACCACCAAATATTGAATAGAAAACTTACAACATTATAAACCCTTCCTGGCGTGTCGACTTCGTTCAACGAAAAATAGTAAGGGAATGGCAATATGAAGATGATTAACAGGGCGAAGGAGAGAACCGATACAGGATGCTCTCGAAGTAGCTTTTGACCTGACCTAAGAGGGCCGCTCCGCATACTGATTATCAGGTAGATGACAGTCACAATCCAAAAGGTTGGTTTGCTAACCCAAACCACAATCATATGCATGCTCTTAAGTAGTGTTTTTACGACAGCATCCAGGACATATCCAAGATCGAGAGGGATAGGGTTGCTGAGAAAATGATCATCAACGCCAGGAGCAGTCACTACCATGAAGGCTCCACACAAAGCGGTGAAAAAGAGAAGCGTTCGTTCTCCGATACCAGTTCGGTCTCTTAACCCCTTTAACAGTAGAAATCCAAAAAACAAGAGCACGAGACCGGTAAACATCTCATTGCTACCCGCTATGGCAAGAGTCAAAAGCACAGAGATGAATAGAAGAAAAAGGCGTTTAAAGCCCTGGTTTGTGAGAAAGAGTTGATGTACAATAGCAACTAGAAATAGAGATAGCACAGTGGGTGTAAGATAAACCATGCTGCTTACCATGTAGTAAAACTCGGAAATGCCGGGAATGGTTCCAATCGTAACTATGGTCAAAGGAACGGTAAACCAAAAAGCCGTTCGGTTGTTATTCAATAGGGTTCTGAGCAGCCAGAAGAACCCAGCCGGAATTATGATGAAAAAGATTGCTGAAAATAGTTTGTACCCAACAAAACTTTTGTAAACCAACGGGTTGGTTGCCATTTGGACCGCAGCAAAATATCTTCCGTCAAACGTTAGGTAAAGATCTTTCACGTGCGCCCAGAAACCGAACCGCTGTGCAATTATGCTTTCAGCGTAGTCTTCCGCACCAGGATAGTTATAATAACAAAGGATGAGAAAGGGGGTTAGAAATGTCAGGAGTGGCACTAACATCCAAATGGATTTGGGCGATTCCGCGGGTATTATGTCTTTGTAATTAGGAATCACTTGAAGCCTTTTGTGTCTGATTGCTCTGGTCTGAACCTTGAAACAGTATGATATAAATCAACCGTCTCAGTAATCACCCTTTTTAGGCTCTCGAAATTCCCGGCCGTAGATATTCCGTAAACGCGGTTTTCGTAGGTTGATGGTATCTCAAGTGGTCTGCACCCTAATCGATGAAGTTTTGCGCAAATCTCACTTTCTACAATAGACGTGCTCAAATCTATCTTTATGCGGTCCAGCTGATCTTTCCGGTACACTTTAATCCAGTTCACATCCTTCATATCCATTCGGAGCATTATCTGGTTGAACCATTTGTTTAATTTGCTCAACAAGTTACGGTAGGGAGAGTAAACCTGATTGGAAACACGGTAAAAACTAATGAACTCCTCATTGCTGAAGGGATGAATGTCCAACAGCTGCTCCACAGTAAATTGATTATCTGCCGGTACGGCACAGATGTATTCCAGTGTGGCATGCTTGTACCCAGACTTCAGTGCTTCTCCGATTCCTTTGTTTTTCTTGTGTGTAACTAAGTGAACCGTTTCGGGATATTCCTTTGCAATCTCCATTGCTATTTCCAGACTGCTATCCACACTTCCATCATTCACAAGTATAATTTCGTAAGAGCGGAACATCTCTGCGTTTTGTACCATACGAAGCGCACGGCCAAAAACCTTCTTGAGCGTGCCAGCTTCATTGAAAAAGAAAATGATGACGCTAATATTCACCGCAGCGCAATAGGTTTTCCGTTCTCTTGTAGTGATAGATCGGCACATTCCAGGATCTTCACCACATCGATTCCTGTCTGGATGTTAGAAAGTGGAGAGCGTTTTTCAATAATCGATTCAAAGAAATCAGTCACCGCAGCCTTAAGAGGTTCCGTCAAGGAGAGTTTTGGGATGGTTACATCTCCAAGTCTATAATCGACTAGCAACTTTTTGGGATTGGACTTATCATTCTCCACATTCCGGTAATCATAGATTTTAAGCTTTTCGGTAGGTTCCACGTCATCGTAAATAATCATGCGTTCACTACCTCCAATAATGGTTTTGCGAATCTTTACCGGAGACGCCCACGAGCAATTAATCTGAACAAACAGACCAGACGAGTAGGTGAGGAAAATATAAGCTAGGTCGAGCACCTCATGGCGTTTGTTCACCTTTCCAACAGCCCTAACGGTGATAGGGAGCTCGTTGGTCCAGTAATTAATCATGGAAATATCGTGTGCCGCCAAATCCCACATGACATTTACATCTTGTTGATAGATGCCTAGGTTGATCCGCGTACAATCGATGTAATTCAACTTTCCGAACCGATTCGCAGAAATCAGCTCCTTAATCTTTTGTACGGCTTCGTTATACAGAAACGTATGATCAACAACTATTGTGAGACCTGACTTTTTTGCCATGTCCAGTAAACGTTCGGCTTCAACAGACCTTGTAACCACTGGCTTTTCAACAAAAACATGCTTTCCTGAAGAAAGTGCCTGTTGGGCCATCTCAAAATGTAGGGATCCTGGAGTGGCGATGAAGACAACATCAATATCCTCGCTTCTCAACAGCTCATCTGCACTGGTAGTTGTATGGATGGAGCGTTCGGTTGCATTTAATTGTGCAATGACCTTTGGATTGGAATCAGCCACATGAATCTGATCCACAAACATCGATTCCTTAAGGTTTCTCAAAAGGTTCTTACCCCAATAGCCATGACCAATTAAAGCTGCGTTAAGTGCTTTCATTTCAGTCCCTCTCCTATCTTATCAGTTCTGAATTCTCTATGAATTCACAAAAATTATCAATTCTCACTAATGAACAAGTTGCTGTATCAAATACAAGAACCACAAAGGCTGGGTCTTTTTGTTTTGGCTTTTCCATGAAACGAATACTCTTCAAGCTGCCAAACATGTCACAACTAACCTCGAATCTGTCTGGATGAGAAGTAGCCTTTCTTAAGATAGTTTCCATTCTACGTCTCAAACCGTTTTCGCTCACACTGGATAAAAAATCACAGTGTTTTATGTTGTTCACAGCATCATCGGAAATAGAAGGTGAATCAGGGCCAGCACAGTTCAAATTACACGACTCAGAGAACCTAAAGGAAAAACCATTTGATCCCTGGGCAATGCGATGAGCAGAATCGAGCATATTACCATAATGTAAATTATTGAGCCAAGCAAACTTGAACCAAATGAACATTATGGTTATGACCCAAATAAATTTTTGATACGATACTTTCACGTTCGCCTATTTTCAGTTGTTGGTTCTTAAACTATCTCGGGGAGGAGTGACTATTATTTCGTTGACCTTGAAATAATCCTCCCAATATCCATTCCACGCATCGTCTTCACCAGCCGGATATATGTCTGGTATATGGTAGACAGGGTCGGGAATTTTAGACAGGGTCTCCAGCACGATGATGCGCTTGTCACGTGGTAAGTGACTACTAGCATTGAGCGCACTATAACGTGCATTCATTTCAAGCTCGAATTGTTGAAGAACTCCGCTAGTATATTGCTCTCTTATCAACGCTATATTATTCTTGTAAGGGAATCCCTCCTCTTGAGAAACAAACAAATCGATGCATAGTAATAGTGCAGCTAATGCACCAACTGCGTATTTGAGTAAGGAAACGGGCTGGGTTTTGTTTTTAAAGTAGCGGGATAGCTTTGAAACAGCCAGCATAATCATAATCGCATGCAAGACAAATACAAAAGAGCCATAAACCCTATACGGTACATAGCCTTCGTTCATAACCGCGTAATACGGTAGTAAGGTTGAAGTGCCTAGCATCAACAGGCCCATACACCAGAGAAATAGTTTTTTATTATCGACCTCCGGGGCGTCTTCTTTCCGCAAAACAGCATACCAAGATGTAACTCCTAAAACAAATATCAAAGTGGTCCAGCTCACTGCCGAGGAGTCCCATAAAACAGAGTAAATATCACGTGTCAACCGTTGAAAGACGAAGAGAGCTCCACCCCCGGGGCTATTTTCATTCATACGCGACCAAGGTCCTGGACACGACACGAAAAAAATGATTGAAACGATGCCGATAATAGCAAGCGGAGCGAATTCTTTCAACTTCTCCCGGTCTGTACGAAACAAATAATAACAACCCGACCCAATAAGGAGAAGGTTAACAGATAGAAACATCTCATTAAGGCCAATAGCAGCCCAAAGAGAGAGTGCGCTAGCAACAAAAGCTGTTAGTTTTTTCCACCCGCCTATGGTAAATGTGAAGAGGTAATGATAGGCAGAAGCGGTCCAAATAAAAACAAAGGGAATCGGATAGAGGTAAACAAACGAGCTGACCATCCAATAGAGTTCATGGACTAAGGAAGGGACGGTCCAAAAATGTAGCAAGTACACCGCTGCGGATAAAATCATTGCCTCCAATTTTGAAAGCCAAGCATTAAAGAAGGTTCTTAAAAAATAGTAGAAGGCCCCAACACAAAATACAATGGCAAAAAGCGGCATAAGTCTATGCCCCTCAATCCAATTGAACGCAAGCGGATTGAGTCCATGCATAATATTGGTGAAATACCTTCCATCATAGGTTTTGAGCAAAATCATAACAGAATTGATGATTCCTTCGTCTCGCGGGTCAAGAGCCAACACCAAATCTTCTGAATTTGGAAAGGCGTAGTAAGCCCCAACTAATAGCCAAAAATAGCCTAGAGAAAGAATAAAGAGAATGGTAAAATTTGCTAAGTAATATGTTCTAGGCTGCACTTAAACTATCCGTTTTTTTTGCAAATTAGCCTTTACATCAACATCTTCCTAAATAATTCTCAGGTCTATAAATCATATCCGCGCTGAAAATCCTTTACCAAGTAATATGGGAAAGAGCCTCGCAAAAATTTTTTATGGGGGTAGTTTTCTTGATTTTAAAAACGCTTGTCTGGTCATTTTTGCACGTTCAGATTGCTGTGTTGATACGTTACAAGAACCCATGTGAACGACCATGTCTTATGTAACCTGTAGGCCTATTTGGCTAAAGAACAGTTAGAGAAAAGCAGCCAACAGGTTGAGTTAGCCTTATTTTTGACCGTCTATGAAGGAGCAGAAGTCATTCGTGTTTGTTGTGTGCGGTGCAAAAGAGCACCTTGATACGCTCAACTTCTCGTTGAGGGCACTCAAACGATTCTCTCATTTTTCGATTCTAGTGGTAACTGACTTAAAACGTAACGAAGTGGCCATCGATCATCCCTCAGATCAGATAATCGATATTCGGGTAACAGAGTCCTACAACCATCATCAGGCAAGCATTTACTTAAAAACTGGGCTACACAAATTCCTTCCCATGGGAGATCATTTGTATTGCTATCTAGACACGGATGTGGTGGCCCTGAACGCAAATGTTACAAAAGTCTTCAACCAGTACATCACACCGATAACCTTTGCTACAGATCACTGTAGAATGAACGGTTTCAGCCCGCAGGCCATAAATTGTGATTGTGCCCAAATGCCAAATGAACTGCAAAGTCTGATTGACAGCTACGCCTCGGAGTTCAAACATTTGATGAAAAATCAGGCTTTAGTTGAAAATGTAATCAATCAATGGAGGTTATTTAAAAAGCGGTTTCCGCTTGAGCAGGCAAAGAACGAATGGTTTGATGGGCTGCTAAAAGACCACCAAGAACTACAGACAAAACGAGCCCATTTACTCCGATTGACGAGTCCGAAATTACCAAGGCATCGCTTGTTGTACAATTACTTATTTCATGTTTTTCCTAACTACAGGCGTTCGCTTGGTATAAAACAATGGAAAGACCTAAAGGGAAATGTACTGTTGGATGAAGGCCCTGATTACCATCGGTTTATGAATGAACATGGTTTTTTCTGTAATACAAATACCAATCAATGGTCGGATGCCGAAGAACGACTGGTGCCCGAAATTACCAAGACCTATGACGAATTTCTGGCCGATCACAATCTACGTCTCAACAACTCGGAAGAAGCATGGTATACGGCAGCTGGAGAACTGCTACTGCCAAACATTACCAAGCTGATAGAGCGAAACAGTACGTATTGGTACGATGCAGCAACCGACACTTGGTATGACAAGCATAACAATCGTGTTTTTGTGAATGAGTGTAATCACCTAAAAGGTGCCATCAAAAAGGATTTTGGAGTTGAAGTGACCCAAGCCGATTGGCAACATTGGAACGGGGGCGTTTTTTTGTTCGATAAGGACTCCATTGCATTTCTCGATACTTGGCACAAACTAACCTTAGACGCATTTTTACTACCAAACTGGAAGACACGTGATCAAGGAACCCTCATTACAACTGTATGGAAATTCGGTTTGCAAAATCAACCAACACTAGCATCGCAGTTTAACTTTATTGCCGACTACTATCACCCGACAATGACGTATGAGGGCGACCTTACTTTCCGAGTTAAAGATGGCGAACCAACCATCTCCCCATCGCTTATTCATATTTATCATCATTGGGGCGATAAGGATTGGGCGGTTTGGAATGATGTTGAAAATCGCATACTCAGCTAACAATGGTTACGGAGGAAAATCGCGTTGTAAACGGTCTGTGGATAGGAACAGAACTCTCAGTAATTGAGGAACTGACCTTGCACAGCTTTGTACATTACGGCCACCAGTTCCATCTTTGGACTTACAATGAGTTGACCACAAAAATTCCAGAAGGCGTTACAATAATGGACGCGAACGAAATCATCCCAGAAAAGGACGTGTTCCGTTACAAAAACAGTAACCAATTTGGACACGGAAAGGGAAGCGTGGCTGGGTTTTCAGACATTTTCCGTTATAAACTACTCTTCGAAAAAGGCGGATGGTGGGTTGACATGGATGTAACCTGCTTAAAACCCTTTATCACCGAAAAGCCATACTACTTTCGCGCGCATCACGAATTAAAGGTGGTTGGAAACGTGATGAAATGCCCAAAACACAGCCCCCTAATGAATCAATGCTATGAAATTGCAAAAGCGAGTGTTACCGACCAAAATCAAGATTGGCACCTTCCCATACAGATATTAAATGAGCAGATAACGCTGCTCAAATTGGACGAATACACGGTTTCAAACGAATCGCCACCAGACCAATGGCATGTCGTTTGCCGTTGGTTTTTTACCACCAAACCGCTGCCAGAATCTTTCGTGTTCGTACATTGGTTAAATGAGGTTTGGAGAAATAAGAATGTGGCATCATTCGGGGTTTTGACAACTTCTGCGTACGGTCGCTTGCTGATAAAATATAAACTAATCGTTGACTCATCTTCTCGATTAGATAAGCTTTTGGCAAGGCTTCGGTTCATGTTGTTGTTTCTTTTAAAATCTCGTTTTTAACCTTGCAGGCATAAACCCTAAAAGACACCGTAATGAAACGAACTGCTCAGTGGGTTGTAGGTCTATTTCTACTGTTTTATATCGTGTGGGAGCTTTATTGGTACTGTCAGGTAGAAATGTTGGTAATAAAATGGCACACGCACCTGATGGCGCTCGTGTACGTATATCTCTTTGTAGAATTAATCATCAGCAGGTTTGCAAATCAAAGGAAAATTCGTTCTTACGTGCTCCCAATATTTATAGGTCTTTTCAGTACCGAGACTATCCTTTCACTAACAGACTGGGTTAAAACACATTCTGAAAAAAACTATCAGGTTTACGTTTCTCCTTACGGCAAGCAACCCGACTTAATACGATACTATTGGGTTGACGACCCTTTCAGCTCCAAGCATCTAAAAGACCCCGAGTACTCCTTTATAAGGCACATGAATTCCATTGGTTATTCCAATGTAGAATGGATGCTTAAAAAAAAGAAAGACGAGTTACGAATCCTCTGCTTAGGTGATTCCTTTACAGAAGGTGATGGTGCCCATAAAGACTCAAGTTATGTCTCATTTCTCAGACGAAAACTAAACACCAAATATCAGCAACCAATAACAGTGATGAATGCTGGAAAATGCGGTAGTGATCCTTTTTTTAATTATATCAACTATCGAGACAGACTTTCAGTATTTCAACCCGATATCATCGTACAAACGATATCAACACATGATATAACTGACGATATTTATCTTAGGGGCGGAATGGAGCGGTTTGGCAAGGATAGCATTGTTTCCTTTACTGGACGCCCACACTCCAACATGGAACTACTTTATAGTATAAGCTACACATCGCGAATTTTCTTTCGCTGGCTAGAATACAACGAGCTACTCGTTCGACCAGTCACTCCGAAACAAAGCGAGATTATTCAGAAATCATGCTTACGGCTTTTTAAGGATTATTATAGGCTTGTATCAAACAATCAAGCCACACTTGTAATTGTGTTTTTACCAGGCCAACAACAGATAAACGATAGCTACCCCCCATATTTTCTGGACCTTATTCGGGAAACGAGGCGTATTCCACTTCATACCATTGACCTTCTTCCATACTACCATGCATTAGCTCATGAGCCCTTCAACTTTTATTGGGTGAATAATGCCCACCACAATGCTAAGGGATATGAAATGATGGCGGATGGTATTTTCGAGTCCCTAGAAAAACAAGGGTTGCTGATTTCAGGAACTAGAGCACAATAAACCCAAATTTACTTGTCTACGTACGTATAGACGGGCCCTTATATATTTACTCGCTGATTCAGCTGATGGGTTTAGCTTGATTTGAAATTTTTGTGTGGCATATTGCTAAACAAAATCAGTAAAAAAAACCATCATTAGCAAACTTACCTTTGTAAACTGGCTCGTTCTGGCTGTGTGTTTCTTTGCCGTTTCCGAATTTGATGACTATGTGCAATGCGGAGGAGACCATTGAGAATTTAGATGCGGCCCGTGGTGGGAGCCGCTCTATCGTATTTCGTATGCATTTAGGCTGCTTGCGCATCGATTGTTTGGCTACAATGCCATGTTGGTTAAAAACAAGCAGACCGACCAATTATACAATCGGGCGGTAAACGACTATGCAACCCTGTTTTCCACAACATATAGGCATTTGGCCGATTCTGCCGAGTTTTCTGTCGTTTATATTGTTCAACCAATGCGTTCGGATATCAAATACCAGGACGGTTTTTATACGCATATGCAGCGATTAGATTCATTGCTAAAAGTAAACAAGTGCACAAGCATTAACCTCCTGCCCTCAATGGAAAAAGCAATCGTAACAGACACATCCTTTCATTATTCTTGGAAAATAGATGGTCATTATAACGGAAAAGGATATGCGGTAATGGGACAGATAATTGCAGATACACTTGGTACAATAAACTTCCATTTCGAGCCCTCAGAAGGCGAACAGTAAAGCGAAAGTTGTCTTTAAACAGTGTTAGGCGCCTTTTCTCTTTCCCACTCCTTCAGCTGGTTTATCAACCCTTGAAAAACCATCTTATTTATCCGAAAGAGAGACCCGTACCCATCGAACTTCTGTTTTTCATAATAAGCAATGATTCCGCGCAGTTGAAGCGAGGGAAAAGATTGAAGACTTAGCTCTTCTGGGTAAAAAACGGTATTAAAATAAACGAAGGTTTTATTATTGTTGCAATGCCGAATCAAATCAGGCATCTCCTTCCAATTGATCGTCATGGGGCAAACCGCAAAACTGCACCAGCTACCTGTGCTTTTCGCATAATCCTGAAACCGTTTAATATTGTCCATTACCCGGTCATAATCTGCATTTATCCGAATACTCTCGTATGTGTCTCTTTCAATCGAATCAATAGACATAATGATGCCACAGCGGAGTTTTTCCAAAACTCCTTTTACCCGATTATTGTAAACCGTTCCGTTGGTGGTAATATGCACCTTGATGTTTGGATTATGTTCGGCAATCTTATCCCAAATCTTATAGTAAATCGGAATCAGAAACGGTTCTCCACCAAGAAATTTTGCATCCTTCAAATGAGGCAAAAAGGAAATCAACTGTTCCACAAATGCTTCATCATACTTGTTTATCTGCTCTGGCAATTGCTCCCGATTTTTTCGAATAAGAGACGAAAAATGACCATTGCACATAGTGCATTCAAGGTTGCAAATATTGCTCAGTTCAAACTCCATGCATTGTGGCATTTGGAGTGATTCTGACTGGCTGGTTAAGCGTTTAATAATGCTGCTTGCTCGCGATGCATAACTATCGAAGTGCCTCCCGTGGACTCCATAATAATTTTCGCCATCAATTTGGTTCTCGCAAATTTGACAGCCGTGCGATAAGTCTCCTTCTTTAATGAGCTTTCGCAACTCATCGGCTCGTTCTCCTTCCCACATTTCCATCAAACTGTTTTCAGGATATCTGCCAAGGATGTGGTCTCGGTTCAAGCAGCAAGCTGAGGCCACTCCCGATTGGTCAAAGTTTATGTTTACCGATGGCGCATGACAAACTTGACCCCTACTAAAAATGTGCCTTGAGGCGTTGTATGCTTTTAGCTTTTCGTTACGCATTTGAAAACAATCTTGTTTCGAACTTAGGAACAACACGAAGGTAGTATTACCAATGCCTTTCTTGATTCAAGAATAGCACGGAGAAATGCCCTAAGTTTGAAGTCGAAACAAATTAGCTTCGTGTAGTGAAAACAGCTTTCTGTACCATATCAACCGCAAGTCATCTTTACAAAGTATCGGCCTTGTTTGAGTCACTATGGCGTCATGATAACGATGCCGATCGTATCTGTTGGTGTATTGATGGAAATGGTATCAATGGATTGGAAAATGGAGCGCTTATTAATCTCAATGCATTTCCTAAAGATCAACGGATAGATCAGCTTTTCCATCAGTATTCCTCCAGTAAGGATCGAATAAGGTGGTCACTAAAACCGATTGTGATGGAGCATCTGCTTCAATCCTATGACAAGGTTATTTATGTTGATAATGACATCTACTTTTTCAGTTCTCCAAGCTTCCTTTGGGATGAGTTGGATAAGAATAATTTACTGCTAACGCCTCATCATTATGCGCGAAACCCGAAGAAAGACCAGAATTGGCTAGAGGCTAACTATAAAGTTGGGTTATACAATGCTGGGTTTATTGGTGCAAATAAAAATAGTGTTGATGCTCTAAAATGGTGGGCCGAGTGCTGTCTTTACCGTTGTGAAAAAAGCTGGTTCAGAGGACTTTTTGACGACCAGAAGTATCTAGACCTAATGCCCATTGTTCACCCAAATACAAAAGTGCTGGAACACCAAGGCTGCAATGTAGCCGGATGGAATGTAGATGTGTGCAAACGAACGCTTGGCGAATCTGGTATCGTTACCATAGACCACAAATGGCCCATTGTTTTTGTCCATTTCAATGGTTTTTCCATTCGTGCCATTCTAAATGGTGATGACCCCTTACTCAAAACACAGTTGGATGAATATGTTGATATGCTGCAACGCCATCGCCCCAGTTTACAATTAGAGACTCTCTGGAAGGAGAACACTCTTTGGGATAGAGTTAAATACCGTGCATGGAAGTTGCTTAATTCTCTGAAAGGAAATTAGACACGTTAACACGCTCCGACTGATAAAACAAAACCCCAACACTCTAACGAGTATCGGGGCTTTTCTGAGGTCGGGAGCGGATTTGAACCGCTGTAGATGGTTTTGCAGACCACTGCCTAACCGCTCGGCCACCCGACCATGCCGCAAAAGTAATAATCAATACCTAATGGTAAGCATTCATTTTAGCTTCCAAACAACACGGCTCTGCCCAAGGCTTCCACCAACAGGCGGATTGAACTTGGTTAAGCTCACTTCCCACTCAGAAACCCAAGCGTATTGTGCTTTTAATTTAAGAGCGATGCGTTTAGCAACTGTTTCAATGAGTTTAGAGCGGATTGCCATTTCTTCCTTCACAAGGTCATACACAATCACGTAATCAACCGTTTTGTTTAAGTCGTCTGTATCGGCACAATCATTAAAGTCGGCTAATGCCTTGATGTCAATACGGTACTTCCCTCCTATTCTTCCTTCTTCATCCAAGCAACCATGGTACGCGTGAAGGCGAATGTCTTCGATAAAAAGCTCTTGCATCATTTCAGTTTTTCAACGCCTTCACGAAGACGGGCAACCACTTCTTCTTGTCCCAACAACTCAGTCATTTCAAATAACACAGGTCCGCCACCTTGTCCGCTCAATAGCACACGAAACAATTGCATAACATGACCTGGGTTTATTTCCAGCTTTTCGGCTGTTGATTTGAACGTAGTTTCAATCGATTCAGCTTTCCAATCAGGCAACGCGCTCATCGCATCAGCAACTGCTGGGAAAAAGCGTTCGGCATTTTCGTTCCAACGTTTAGAAATTACTTTTTCATCAAACTCGGTTGGTTTTTGGAAGAAATAACTTCCAAAATCCCAAAACTCCGATGTGAACTGCGTTTTCTCTTTAATCAACGTGCAAACAGAGGTTACATAGGCTTTATCGGCATCAACGCCTTCTTCCTTCAGTTTTACCAAGAAGATGTCTGCTAATTCAGCATCATCGCGTGTACGCAAGTATTGCTGGTTG
>DMRV01000352.1 GCA_003456455.1 Flavobacteriales bacterium | reverse complement strand
GCGGAAAGATGAATCTGAAAGCCCATTCGTTGAATGCAAAGCCAAGTGCAAACACAACCAACGCAAGAATGCGGGCAGATTTCATTTAGTAATTATCCGTTTAATACTTTGTCACCTTAGAATATTCGGTGCCTGGAATTGTAACACCATCTTTAATGAGTTTGGATTTGAGTTCAATATCCCACTCCTTTTCTACATTTTTCAATGTGATATCCTCGGTCTTAATTGTGGCTCCACCATACTCAGACTTCTTTGTATAGGCCACATACCCGTATTTACAATCAGCAATTTCGAGATGAGATAAGGATGCGTGGCTGCGGTCTTTTGCAGCAACCCCTATTGTGGCATTTGTAATCGTTGAGTGTTTAATTATCAGAATTGATTGTTCACCAACAGAAACAGCCTTATCGCCAATATTCAATAGCTCGCAGTCCTTTAATTCCACCTTACTACCAGAAAAATCTACGGCATCGTTACCAATATCCGTAAACGTGCAGTTTACAACAGAGCCTTTGCTGAAATCTGAATCGAATCCATCAGACTTACTGTTTTTGATTTTACAAGAACTCAACGCAAAGTTAGATCGAATAATATTCAACGCATCTTCACTTCTTCCATCACTAATGGTACAATTATCCATCACCACATCAGATTCGTAGAAGTTGATACCACCGCTAAGAACCCACCCATCAAACGAGAGGTTATTCATAGACTGAAACTGCACATGCTTCAATGTGGATTCTCCATTAGCTTGCAGTACAGTAATACCTTGGTTGTATTGGGATTCTGAACGAATAACAACGGGTAACTTTTCACTTCCGATTATCTGCACAGGAGATTCTGAAAGAAGACCTCCGCCTTCGTTGAGAATCAACTCTGTTCCGGCATCAATAACCAAGGTACTACCACTTGGGATATAGAGCAATTCGTTAATGGTGTGAGTGCCTTTTTTTATCCTATATCCGCCATTCTTAATCACCAAAATATCTGATTGGTTTTTAGCAAGGTTTGAGATAAGGGCGGTGCGGGGCGAGTAACTTCTAGGAACCGGCCATTTGAAAATATCGGCCTCTCCTGTGAATTTGGCTTCGTCTATACGATAGTAGATAGCGCTTGCTTTCTCATTTAACTGTAATTCAACACGGTTTCGTTGCCAATGTGAAACCCCAATTTTTAGTTCTTCAGTTAAAATTACGGTATCTTTAGATTCATTTGATTTATAGCCAAATACGCTTACCTGATGGCCACCATTATTCTCAATGACATATGAGGTGTTGGATTGCTCGTAAACCTTAACAGGAAGTTTGGTAGAAATAATTGGATGTAAATCCTGTCTTCGATTAGCCGTATCAGGTTGTACTAATAGTAATTTGTCTTTCAGCCAAGTTTTAAAACCAGGGAGCTGTTGTTTTACCTTTTGGACATTGTCAAACAAAACACCTTTTTCAACGCGCTGATTTGGATATTCTTGGCTGAGGGCAAGGTCAATTTCATTGATTTCTGAGTTCAATTCCTTCAACGTAGAGTCTAAGTACCCAGCACCAATCATTCGCTCAAGATGGGCAAGATATCGTTGCTGAAACTTCTGGTTTTTAAACACAAATGCATGCAAGTACTCTTTTGTAGACACAGACTCATGCTCATGCATTTTCATTAACATGGAAAAAATCTTGTTCTCATTTTCTCCCGAAACGAAATCATCACTTAGATCAAATACTATAGGTTCCAACTTAGCGGATACCGGATTTACATACCACCTTTGGTTATGCCATTCGGCAGAGTGTGCATGGGTGTTTGTTAGGGTAACAATAGCCAAATACTTAGCGTAACGTTCAACATCCAAGTAAATATCAATATCAGGATTCATTGTCCTGTACATTTCCAAAAGATTATTTCCGAGCACCAATTGTTTCTTAAGTGATTTGGATTTCAGCAACCTCTTCTTCCCAAAAGGTTTGATGTAAGCGGCTTCGTAACTCGGAAAATTATGATGGATATTGTCTCTGTTTTTCAGCAGCATAGCTTCCCAAAACAGCTCTTCGTCAAACTTCAGTATCACTCCTTCTCGTCTATCCTGACTTTCTAGAAGCTGCTTCTCAAAATGCTCCTCAAAGGCATAAAGGCCAAGAGCTTTGTCATTCATTTCGACTGGTAAAAAGGTATACATGGTGGTTAGCACACCTTCTCTTTGCAAGAGTTTATGAAGCAACCATTCTTTTGCAAATCCGCGTGTGCCGGGGTGCTGTATAGAAAAGGTTCTTTTTCCCATGATGGTTTTACCACCATCTAACTCTATTCTGTAAGACCACTTATCAGATTTTAGATGATCTGTCCAATCTCCTTTAAACCTGATAGTTCCGCTAAAGTGTTCTCCCTTGTAGGATAGAATACAACTGAATTCCTTCTTGGTTTTATCATCAATAACTTCTCCTTGTACGGCAGCTTCTCTGAGCTGAACCATCTCGGCTAAATCAAGACTATCTAGATAAAACTTAATAGGTTGAAAACCCTTATAAACGGGGTCTGTTGTATTGTATCGAAGTATTTCTAGGTCATCAAAATAGACCGGCTCATCTTTATTGTTTCTCACGTAAATAAGAACGCTGTCAACCCCAAAAGGTATTAGCATATTCAGTTCCAATTCATCCCAGCCACCCACAGACTTCTTGTTGATTGCTCGAGATGTAGCAGCGTGGCAAAGCCCAATTTTCCGTCCAGCAAACTCCAAAGAGCCTTTGCTTGTTTTTGAATGCCTTTTTACCCTGACTATAAATCGTTCTCCCTCCTTTACATCATTGATATGGTAGGTCATACCATACTCCCGTCCCTTTTGGAGTAAAACTGAATGATTTCCCGAAAAGGCCTTTTCATCGGTCTGATAATTGGCGTGATCAAAGAATTCACCTTGAGATATAAACTTCCCGTTTTCAACGGTTTCAGCATCGCAAAAAACGCGTTGTGCATAACTGCTTTGGGGTTGGTGGCACCCTAAAATGCAAACCAAGGAAATCAATAGAAACAGAAAGCGAACTAGATACTGCATGTTAAATTCTTGAGTGTGTGCATGAATAGCGGAACACTCATTAAAGTTTTCATTTCGCAAATATCGTCAAAACAAAAGCCTGTTCAATTGAACAGGCTTCCTTTTTAGATATGAGTTTGATCTACTTCACCAACCAGACTTTTTTGTCTCCGCCCGAATTCGTTGGCATGGTATAAACCAACTCGGAATCGGTGGCGCTTTCTACTTTCCACGGAATACAGTCATCTGGATTATTTTCATCCACCATAACATTTACAGTGGAGTTTAACCGCATGTAGTACCAAGTTCCTTCTACAGCTTCTGTTTCCTCAACACAAACAAACTCTCCGTTTGATTTGAAATGGATATAGTCGTTACGTTGCTCAAGTGTTGGTTCCGTTATTTGCCCGTTTTCTTGATACTGAACCGGCTTCCACTGGCCTTCAACGTCCTTTTTTGTTATGTCGCTTATGAACGGAAGCGTACCATCGCAAGAAGTAAGTCCGATTATAGCAGATATGCTTAAAAGTCTAAGTATTTTCATGTTTAACTGAGTAAATGATGCATTCGAAGTTAAGCATACTTCTAAAAACTCCACTTCAACCTCAAGAAAACGCTGTTGCTCAAGTTCTGATATCTGTTTTCTAATCCGTTTGACGTGAGCTCAGGAAAGTCTGAGAAAAAGAGTTGCCCAGCGAGCAATACATCCCAGTTTTCTACAATAGAATATGTGAATGATGGGTTTAGCAAAAGAAGATTAGGACCGTAGCCATAGATGGTGGCAAAGTTTACGCTTAACAATGGGGTAATTGGATAACCAAGGCTGAAAAAAGCATTGTATTTAGTTGGCATTAAACTCTTGGCGGTAAGAGCGGAACCACTAAAGAAGCCGGCCAGTTTCAATGGGTCACTATCATCGATTCCATTACTGTTAAAGAGAATTGCTCCGTTAATATAAAGTGAATTCTTGAACGAATAATCAGCTGAAATCGAGCCTGTAACCGTATGTGCGCTATCGACAAAACCTTCATACGGACCAAACCATTGAATTTCCCCTTTTAGCCCAGCATTTCCTGCATGTCCTGCAAAGCCGAAACCTGCAGTTACGTCTGTTCTATACTGGCCAGCGATAAACTGAAAGTCATAGCTCTTTGCGTTGAATTTGTACATGAAAGCCGCAGTTGATTGCTTCCATGTTCGTTGTGGAGCAACGGCAATTTCAAAGCCGCGCATTTTCTTGCCGAAGTATTGAAAACGAACCGCATCGGAGCCTGGTCTTTCTTCGTAATCGAAATTGACAAAGTTGAATGCGTTGAAAATATCATTGGGGTTCCAAGCTGTATTAATGCCCCAGTTAATTCGCTGACGACCTACTCGGATGTCTATTTTATCATTGCCGTAGGCGATATATAATCTATCCAAAGTGGTGTTGAGATGGACTGGATTTACATTATTGCCAATGTTCCAACTCATGTCAATGAGACCAGCGTCCATGTCCATTGCATCTTTAGCTGTGAGTGAGTTTGCGGTAGCACCAGCGTAGAAAAAACGTGTCCGTAGTTCCGCTCCAATCGTCATTCCTTTAACTGGATATACTCTCAGATTGAGGCGATTGTGGAGAAACTGCTCATTGGAATTTCCAATCAACGGATTACCTGAGAAAGAGACAATATTCAAGTTTTTCAAATAACCACGAAACGTAACCAAATCAGAAAACTTCCGCTTTGGCTTAACCAAAGTTGAGTCTTGGGCAAATGTTGTTGCACAGAGAAAAATGGAGAAAATGACACACGCAAAAACAGTGCGATGCCAGTTCCCCCTTTTAAAGGGGGTGCTGAGGTACGAGGCGGGGGATTTGATTATCTCAGGCACACTCATTTTCTAAGTTCTCGATTGTCATATCAATTTTCATCAACACTTCATCCATTTTTCTTCGAACATCCATTTCGGAGAACCGCAAAAACTTCAAGCCTAATTACTCTAAAATTCTTTGGCGTTCTAT
>DMRV01000080.1 GCA_003456455.1 Flavobacteriales bacterium | reverse complement strand
GAAATGTACGCAACAGCCAACATGTAGCGATCTTGATACGATTTTGAGCTATCTGAAAGAATGGGAGCGAAGTGCTTAAGCTCGTCTAGTTTTCTAGCCGTAACGAGAGAAACAATCTCGTGGTGAGATTCGAAGTGTTTGTATACTGTAGCTTTCGATTTTCCCAGAATGGAAACTACTTCATCAATAGGTACTTCCTTAATGCCGCGCTGTATGAAATGGGGAAGAAGTTCATCAACCCATAGACCTCGTTTCTTAGGGTCTTTGATTCGTTCTTTGACTATAGATTGTCTTCCCATAAGTATAAAAGTAAACTAAAAAAGGACAATAGTTTACTTTTCAGAATTTGTTTATACTTTAGTACCGTTGAAAAAACCATTAGCTATGAACCGATTAAGAATCATCAAGTATCTTCTAATTTTCACAGCTCCGGCATTGGCTGTACTAGGGTTTATTTATCGAGGACCTTGGACGTGGGCTGTACCTATCTATGCTTATGGTTTGGTTCCTTTTGTTGAAATTTTGAGTAAAGGAACCCGGAAAAATATGGATGATGTCGAGGAGGAAGTAGCTAAGAAGGATAGACTTTACGATTACATCATTTATAGTATGGTTCCAGTACAATGGGCCATGTTTATTGCGTTCATGTTTATCATGGAAGAGGGTGGCCTTCAGATGTATGAGTACGCGGGATTGATTTTTAGTATGGGGATAGCGTGCGGAGTATTGGGTATAAACGTGGCTCATGAGTTAGGCCATCGAAAAAAGTGGTACGAGCAGTGGATGAGCAAAGCACTTTTGCTTACTGCGCAATACATGCACTTCTTTATTGAGCACAATAGGGGACACCATAAAAATGTGAGTACAGAAGGAGATCCAGCAACTGCTCGTTATGGCGAAATGTTTTACACGTTTTGGGTTCGTTCGGTCGTTATGAGCTACATATCTGCTTGGAAACTGGAGCTAAAACGTCTCAATCGCAAGGAATTGCCTTGGTACCATTGGAGCAATGAAATGATTTTCTATACATTTTGTCAAGTAGGGCTTTTGGTTACCGTAGCACTAGTTTTTAGCGTTCCAACTATGTTGATTACCCTGGGCGCTTCGGTTATTGGTTTTAGTCTATTGGAAATCATCAACTACGTGGAGCACTATGGTTTGGTGCGCCATAAATCAGAAAAGGGATTTAAACGAGTCCTTCCTATTCATAGCTGGAACAGTAATCACCCAATGGGAAGATTAATTTTGTTTGAGGTAACTCGACATAGTGATCATCATTATATGGCGAGTAGAAAGTATCAGGTTTTACGCCATTTTGATGATGCGCCACAGTTACCAACGGGCTATCCGGGCATGATTATTTTGGCTACAATTCCGCCACTGTGGTTTATGGTTATGAACCCACGCGTGAAAGCGTTACAGGAAAAATATCCTGATGATTTAAGAGTTCCTCTTGCACAAGCAGCTTAGGAGTGCTGGTACTTTCCTAAGAGTTCATTTACAAGAGCAACGTAGGCATCTGCCGCGTCTTCTTGACTCATGCCAGATTTGTCTTTCCAAGCTTTCCATTTAAACTGACCTTTCATATCAAACATGCCAGGTTTAGAAGTCTTGTTGTCGCCAACAGTTGCTTGTTTGTACAATCCGTATAAATTCAAAAACTCTTCATTAGCAGGACGTACGGTTAGTGTCTTTAATCTTTCAGCTGCTTCTTCTACTTTGCTCATTTTATGTTTAATAAGTATTCAACGCAAGTTAGAGATGTAATTGATTTTAATCAACCTTTACTCAATTAACAGAAGGACCTTTGTATTGATAATTAACCAACAAATAGGATGAAAAAAATCTACTTATCAATTTTAAGTGCAATCATTAGCATGGGTGCATTTGCTCAAATGCAATTAGAAAACCCTGGTTTTGAAACATGGGATAATGTGTCATCAGATACGCGTGAGCCTCAGCAATGGAGTTCTATTAAAACAGGTGGAGGAAACGCAACAACGCCTGCTGTATTTGTTGTTGATCGATCTACTGCCGTAAGACCAGGCACGAGTGGTACTTATTCTGCCGTTGTCGAAACGAAGAATTGGAATATTGTAATTCTTAACGTTGATGTAAATGGTATTCTTACAAACGGCCGGGTAGAGGCTCCGACCACCACACCATCTGATGGTTATAATAGAACCAAACCTGACGATGAAGAGTTCAAAACTTCATTTGCCGATTACCCAGATACGCTGATTGCTTGGGTAAACTATGAGCCTGCTGGAAGTGATAATGGTCGGGTTCAGTGTATCGTTCATAATATTAGCGGTACAGGACTTACCGCAGGAACCATGGGCTCATTACCAGAAAACGGTGGGTCTCAGGGAAACAATGCACCGCAAACGATTGCTAAAGCGGAAATGGATCTTACTGCTAATACAGGTGGTTGGACACGCTTGGCTATTCCTTTTTCTTATTCTAACAGTAATGTGCCTGAGTATATTTTGCTAACCGCTACATCCAGCGTTGTAGCAGGTGGTGGAAGTCCAGGTTCAAAGCTATACGTAGACGACCTGGGTTTGATTTACAACATTACTCCAGTATTGGTGTCTTCAACGGTGGATGTAAGTCTAGCTTTGGGAGCTCCTCTAGATGTAGATTTCAGTACAGGAGGAACACCATTGGCAGCTACAGACTTTGTTGCCGAACTTTCTGATGAAAACGGAAGCTTTGCTTCTCCTGTAGTCATTGGTACTGAAACAGGAACAATGTTGAGTTCGGGAACAATTGGTTGTACAGTTCCAGCAGGAACGGTGGCTGGTACGGGTTACAAAGTTCGAGTAACCAACATTTCTGAATACTACGCTTCGGTAGAAGTTCCGCTTACGGTTACAAATCTTACTGTTGGAATTGCTGCTGTAGCAAACGACAACATCCGTGTGTTTGGATTGAATGGAAACGTTACCATTGATTTGACTAATTCAATCGCTGAGAATGCATCGTACGAACTTATCAGTCTTAACGGACAGCGTGTTGCCACAGGTGCACTTGTAGCAGGAAACATCAATACGCTACCAAACGTGAATACAGGAATCTATGCGGTTCGAATTATTCATGCTGAAGGAATATTTACATCAAAAGTTTTGGTGAACTAATCCAATAAACTCTTTGAGTTGAAGCCTCATTCTGATGAAAATTGGAATGAGGCTTTTTTGTTGTCTATTTTAACGATGTAAATACATTTGCGAATACAAACGAATTATTGACATGGGAAGAGCATTTGAATATCGAAAAGCGGCTAAGGAAAAACGTTGGGGCAAGATGTCTAGAATTTTCCCGAAGCTAGGAAAGGCGATAACGATGGCTGCCAAAGAAGGTGGTGGCGACCCGGCCATGAATGCATCTTTAAGAACGGCTATTGCAAACGCCAAAGGGCAGAACATGCCTAAAGACAACATTGAT
>DMRV01000354.1 GCA_003456455.1 Flavobacteriales bacterium | reverse complement strand
CGTCATTGCGAACGAGGTACGAGTGTGGCAATCTCTTGGCTTTTAAACGGATTGCTTCGTTCCTCGCAATGATACTGGTAATCGCATCATCAGCATTTGCGCAAGAAGCAAATGAATTCATTGAAAAGGGAAATAACCTTTACGATGAGGGCAAGTTCGGTGAGGCGGAAGTAACCTATCGCGAAGCACAAGAAGCTGGTGCAGACCCGTTTATTTCTGGATTCAATCTAGGTGATGCCCTGTTCAAACAAGAACGATTTGAAGAAGCTGCCAGCGCGTTTCAAGCATTGCCTAATCTAACTGAGGATAAAGAACAAAAGGCTTCTGCTTTTCATAATTTGGGTAATTCGTTCTTGAAAGCGGAGAAGTTTCAAGAAAGTGTGGATGCTTACAAGCAGTCGTTGCGCAACAATCCGCGAGACTTGGAAACCAAGTATAATTACTCTTACGCAAAGCGGATGTTGCAGCAACAACAAGAACAAGAGCAGCAGCAAGATCAGGACAAGGAACAAGACAAGAAAGACGAAGAGAAAAAGGACGACCAGCAAAAACAAGATCAACAGGATCAAAAACAAGAAGAGAAACAAGACGAAGAGCAGAAACAAGATCAACAGCAACAAGAGAAGGACCAACAGCAACAAGAAGACCAAAAGGAGCAAGAACCAAAAGAGGGAGAAATATCCAAGGAAGATGCTGAACGAATGCTAGATGCTTTGAACCAAGATGAGAAGAAGATTAGAGATCGATTAGAAGAACAGAAGGTGAAGAAAGGCGTTAAAGGAAATATTGAGAAAGACTGGTGATTAGACGAATTACATATTTGTTGATGTTGGGAATGCTACTCTCGGTATCTTCATTTGCTCAGAATTTGACCGCTTCTGCGCCAAGTCAGGTTCAGTTAGGCCAGCGTTTTCAGGTTACCTGGCAGGTAGATGCAAATGGTTCCAACTTTACAGCGCCTCAAATTTCAGATTTTCAAGTGCTTGGTGGACCAAACCAAAGTACCAGCATGCAGTATGTAAATGGCAGCATGTCGCAGTCTATTTCCTTCTCGTTTGTGCTTCGTGCGGCTAAAGAAGGTGAGTTTGCAATTGCCCCTGCTAAAATTAAAGTTGGAGGACAGATAATCAGTTCCAATGAATTGAAAATCAACGTTATAAAAGGCCAGCAACAAGCGAGTGGTGGCGGGCAGCAGCAGTCACAGCAAAAGAGCAATACGCAAACTACATCAAGCGATGGAAAAGACCTCTTTGCAAAAGTAGAAGTGAGCAAGCGGAGTGCTTATTTGGGCGAGAAGATTACTGTTGATTTGAAGATTTACAGCCGTGTTACTATCGTAAATTTTGATGATTGGAAGATGCCATCATTTGAAGGTTTCTGGTCGAAGGAGACAACATCAAATCAGCAGATTCAACTTCAAAACGAGGTGATAGATGGAGTGATGTATCAGACTGGACTTATCAAACAGCTGATACTTTATCCACAGAAAACGGGCGATGTTGTTATTGATCCAATGGAGCTAAGTGTAATTGTGCGAGAGCGCAGTTCAAACAGAGGCCGTTCCGTATTTGATCAATTCTTCGGAGGCTATGAAGATTCCAAACGCCCTGTTAAATCCAATTCTGTTAAGATTAAAGTAAAGCCATATCCAGCAGGAAAACCAGGTGATTTTAGTGGTTTGACGGGTAAATTGGAGATGAATGCTTCGCTTGATAGAGCGGAAACCAAATCAAATGAAGCAGTAAATCTGAAAGTGACAATAAGTGGCGATGGTAACTTGTATCAGCTGCAAGCGCCTGATTTAGATTTTCCGCCTGATATTGAGGTTTATGACCCGAAAACCGCAGACAATATCAAGGTAAGTACAAATGGTATTTCAGGAAGTAGAACGTTTGAATACGTGCTTATTCCACGATATGCTGGGGATTTTAAGATTGGTCCGTTCTCTTTTAGCTACTTCGATCCAAGCGCAGGGAAGTTCAAAACAGTTACGCAGGAAGCATTCGATTTGATTGTGGAGAAAGGTGAGGGCGAAGAAGCTGCATCACCAGCAGTAAATATCGCTAATAAGGAAGATATTCGATTGATTGGAAGCGATATCCGCTACATCAAGCAAGGTCAATACCCACTACTTAGCGGAAATAGTTTCTTTTATCGTTCGGTTCCGTTTTATGCAGCTATTGGATTTCCCGTTTTACTATTTGCGTTGTTTTTGGGATATGCGCAATACCAAAAATCGCAAGGAAATGATTTAGTACGCTTGAAGAGTAAGCGCGCAACTGGCTTAGCCAAAAAACGCTTAACCAAAGCCGAAAAACTTTGGGATGATAATCAAACAGCATCGTTCTACGAGGAAGTGTTTAAAGCGCTAACGGACTACACAGCAGACAAATTCAGCATACCAGTTTCTGCTTTGAGTAAAGACAAAATTAAGTCGGTATTGGCCGATAAGAATGTTCCTGAAGAAACGGTTACAGCGTTTATAGGTGTTTTAGATAAGACCGAATTTGCTCGTTTTGCACCAGGTGCGGATAAAGAAATGGGAAGTGTGTATGATGAGGCTTTAGAAGCCATCGTAAACGTTGAGAATCATGCTTAGAAACGCTCTTACATATCTGATTCTTA
>DMRV01000110.1 GCA_003456455.1 Flavobacteriales bacterium | reverse complement strand
GATGGTGGGTTTAATCTCACGCATTCTGAGCCAATTTCTCAATTTATTGAGCGATATACACCATCCGAATTCTTGAAAAAATCACTGACTGATTTTGACAACGATAATTTTCAAAAATGGCTTAGCGATATTGGAATTCCAACGTTTGTCGGTACCAGTAATCGAGTTTATCCAGAAAAAGGGATTAAGCCAATTGAGGTGCTGAATACCATTGTAGATGTACTCTCCAAGCAAGGGGTTCAAATTAAATATGAGCAGACTTGGACGGGTTGGAACGAAGAGAATAATCTCGTTTTTAACGGAGACACAGCAATCAAATCCGACTATGCGGTATTTGCCTTGGGCGGAGGAAGCTGGAAAGTGACGGGTTCTGATGGAACGTGGCTGGACATTTTCAAAACTCAAGGTTTGGATGTCATTCCATTTCAGCCTTCAAACTGTGCTTATAAAATTGATTGGCCTGAGAAATTCATCAGCAAACATGAAGGGAGTCCGCTAAAAAACATTGCGGTCAGTTGTTCAGATAAAAGCCAAAAGGGAGAATTGGTAATTACAAAACTGGGACTTGAAGGCAATGCTATTTATGCGTTGAGTCCGCAAATTCGGGAAGAGCTAAGTGCCAATGAAAAGGCAACAGTGTTTTTAGATTTAAAACCAATGTTGACAATTGAGCAATTGTTTGAAAAATTCAAAAAGTCTTCTCATAAGAATACCACTGATATTTTACGAACCGCGTTGAACCTAAGCCCTGAAAAAATCGGGCTCTTGAAGGCCTACACATCCAAAGAAACATTCATGGATTCCGAGCTTTTAGTAGTAAGCATTAAAGGTCTACCTATTGAAATAATTGGCTCGGCTCCATTAGACGAAGCAATTTCTACAACTGGAGGTTTGAGTTTGAAAGCCGTAGATAAATCCTTCCAATTAAAAAAACTGAAGAATACTTACTGCATTGGTGAAATGCTTGATTGGGATGCTCCTACTGGCGGGTACCTTCTTCAGGCTTGTTTTAGCATGGGCGTACAACTTGCCAAACACTTAAAGCGAAAGAGGTAATCAACGAAGCTGTTTCAGCGCCTCATTCACCTCTGACACGGGCATCTGACAGGCCTTGTCGACACACACATAAATGTGTGTATCGCCTTTCACCAACTTGTTTTCGAGAAGCGGTAAGCCGTCTTCCTTTTCTCCACCAATCAGCATTTTATTTGGATGATAATGTTGCTCCATTTCAGAACGTTTGTCTTCCGCTTCCTTACCAACAATTGCCACTTCATAGAACGAATTAGTGTGATGCAACATCAACTCCAACCAATTGGAATACCAACCCGGCCCCTGACCAACGTTGGCCGCCACGTTATTCAACATCTGCTCGGAAATGTCCAAATATTCCTTCTTATCCAAGTAATGTCCGAGATAGAAAAGCCCTTTCGCAATGCTTGAATTGGAAGATGGAATCACGTTGTCCGTCAACTCCATTTTTCTTGCAATAAGTTTCGGGTCTGAGTTAGAATTGAAGAAAAACATTCCTGATTCTGAATCATAAAAATGCTCAAGGGTATAAGCCGCCAATTTATCGGCTTCGTCCAACCATTTTCTATCAAACGTGGCTTGATACAATGAAATGAAAGCCTCAATTGTGAAGCAATAGTCTTCCAAAAACCCATTGATAGTTGATCTATCTTCTTTATGGTTGTGCCACAAAGCACCGTCCTTCTGCTTCTGAGTCTGTAGAATGAATTCAGCGTTTTTGAGAGCGGCATTCAAGTACTCCTTTGTGCCAAATACGCGATACGCATCTGCATATCCTTTCAGCATTAACGCATTCCAAGAAGTGAGTTGTTTATCGTCCAAACCTGGACGAATACGTTTGCTTCGTTCTTGCAGTAAAAGTGCATTAACTCCTTTCACTTTCTTCTTTAATTCAGAAACTTCCCAGCCTTGCTTTTTGGCAAACTCTTCATCTCCATCTTTCCTCAGGAGAATATAATTACCGTGTTCCCAAAGTCCTTTTGCGTTGATGTTGTAATAGTCTTTTACCCAATTAAAATCATCCCCAAAAAGGGTTTGCAATTCATCCTTTTTCCAGACATAAAACTTACCCTCTTCGCCTTCACTATCAGCATCAAGCGCTGAATAAAACGCGCCCTCCTTTGAAGTCATTTCTCGTTCGATGAATTCGAGGGTTTGATCTACAATTTCCTTGTACAATGGGTTCTTGGTTGCCTGATACGCTTCCGAATAAAGCGATACTAACTGCCCGTTGTCGTAAAGCATTTTCTCAAAGTGCGGGGCTTTCCAAAGTTCATCGGTGGAATAACGCGCAAAGCCACCACCAGCTTGGTCGTAAATACCGCCAAATGCCATTTTTTTAAGCGTCAAATCCACATGCTTTAGCATGAACTCGTCCTTCTCTAGGGTAGCATATCGAAGTAAGAACTCATAGTTGTTCGGCAAAGGGAATTTAGGCGCTCGGTTCGGCCCACCTTCTTTATTATCCACCTGCGTTTTCCAAGTTTCCACAAATGCTGAAAGTGCGTCTTTTGTGAATTTGGCTTCTGCAGTATTACGCTGAATCAACTCACTTTCCGAAACTCCTTTCGTAAGATTTGTGGCGTATTCCAACGCTTTTTCGCGGTCATTCTGCCAAATGCCAGACACCTTTGCCATCACGTCCATCCATTGATCTTTTGGGAAATATGTTCCGCCATAAAGCGGTCTTCCATCGGGCAACGCAAAGCAGTTTAGTGGCCAACCTCCACGTCCAGTCATCAGCTGAACAGCATTCATATAAACCGCATCCACATCTGGTCGTTCTTCCCTATCTACTTTAATGCAGATGAAGTTTTCGTTCATGTAAGCAGCAACGGTGCTGTCCTCAAAACTCTCGTGCTCCATTACGTGGCACCAATGGCAAGCGCTGTAGCCAATACTCACCAAAATTGGTTTTTGC
>DMRV01000151.1 GCA_003456455.1 Flavobacteriales bacterium | reverse complement strand
GTTATCTTACGCTGAGCTTCGTAACTCGGTTCTTTATGGTGCTTTTTTCTGTGCTGCGCATTGGCGATACCAACCCACAAAGCAAGAGCACTTATAAATAAGATATGAAAGGTTCTAATCAATGCTTTCCTGTGTGTCCAAATCCGCCCGCACCACGAACCGTTTCATCTAATACTTCAACTTCCGACCACGAAATCTGTTCGTGTTTAGAGATAACCATTTGAGCCACGCGCTCACCATTCTTGACAACAAACGGTTCGGCAGAAAGGTTTACCAACAGCACTTTTATCTCTCCACGATAATCCGCGTCAATCGTTCCTGGAGAATTCAAAACAGTTAATCCGTGCTTGTAAGCCAATCCGCTACGTGGACGAATCTGTGCTTCCGTGCCTTTTGGCAAGGCGATGAAGAGACCCGTTGGTACCAGCACGCGCTCCAAACTTTTCAGTTCAATATCTGCTCCAATATTTGCCCGTAAATCCATCCCAGCCGAAAGCTCTGTTTCGTAATTGGGCAACGCGTGTTCCGAACGATTTATTACCTGTACTTCCATTCTTTTTCTTTCTTCGGAGGAGCGCGCAAATCTACTTAAAAATGAAGCGGAGAAAGGTGAGCAGAAAACGATAAAAGGACTAATCAAAACACAATATAATCCTGCGGATTGACTGGACGACCGCTAAACCAAAGTTCAAAATGTAGGTGAGGGCCCGTAGTAAGCTCGCCAGAGTTTCCAACCACTCCAATTACTTCTCCGGCCTTTACAGATTCGCCTGTTTTCTTGAGCAGCGCAGAGCAATGCTTATAGAATGAGGTAAGGTTGCTTGAGTGCTGAATACCAATCACATGTCCGGCATCATAAGTCCAAGTTGCGAGAATAACCGTTCCGTTTAGTGTGGCTTTTATTGGCTCGTTTTCTTTAGCTACAACATCTACTGCGTAGTGCTTTTCCTTAGAATCGAACCCTGCCGTTACATCTCCCTTAATAGGTGCAAAAAAGAACAAGCTTCTAATATTGCTCTCCACCGCAGCCTGAACACCCAATTGCAAATTCTGAATATTATACCGCTCCTCCTGCTCAACCATGGCTCGCATAGCCGAATCTTGTTGCGAATTAGAAAACTCAATTCCCTGATAATCCTTACTCGTATCTGGTTCCTGCGTTTCTTGCTCGGGCGTTTCTCCCCGAATAATCATGTTAATATTTTGCAGGTACAAATCCTTCATTGCCAATTCTCGTTCCAATGAATCAGTACGTAGCGTATTTTCATAAACCTGCGTACGAAGGCTCGTATCAGAATACCCAGGAATATACTCCTTTAAAGGAGTAAAAGCGATGATATAGGTAACAAGCACCACGAGGAAAATGGCCAATGAACCTCCCAATACAATCACGTTTAAAGGTGTAAGCAGAAGACTCGCACGTTCTTTAAACGTTTCGTCATTCATTATCACCAACCGGTACTTTACTCTCAGTCGGTTACGCCAGTTCTCTTTTCGTTCCTTCTTCTCAGCCATGAATTTTCCAAATATCGGAATAAAAGGATGTTACCTTTGCGGCTTGTTTCAACGTTGTTCCATGCAGGAGTATTTTAGCTAAAATGAAATATTTTTGCGCTTCGTCAGTTACGAGCATTGCGCATATTACTTTGAATCGGATTAACCGTTATACTCCCCTACTCTTTCTCGCTATCGGCATAATGCTGGTGAGCGGCTGCTCTACTAAGAAGAAAAACTTCTTGAGTCGCGGCTATCACAATCTTACATCCAAATACAATGTGTATTGGAATGGCAAAGAAGCCATGAAAGAAGGCGTGGACAAGTTGGAGAAAAGCCATTCTGACGATTACGAAGAACTTCTTGATGTATTTCCTGTAGGAACATCCGAGTCTGCTAAATCGGTTTACGCACAAATGGACCGTGGGATTGAGAAAGCTTCTCTGGCTATTGCAAAGCACTCTATGCTGATAAAAGGCAAAGAATACGTTAGTACGATTGATGATTCTTACATGCTTATTGGCAAAGCACATTTCTACAAGCGAGATTATGTGCTTGCATTGGAAATGTTCACTTATGTAATTAAGCAATACAAGAAGAACGATATTCGTTTTGATGGCTACATGTGGCTTATTCGTACCAATACAGAATTGGCGCGTTTTAAAGATGGTCAGGCGACTATCACGCTCCTCGAGGAAGAGAAGAAGTTTCCGAAGAAAAAGCTAGCTGAATTAGCTGCCGTAAAAGCCGATTACTTCATTAAAAAGGGCGAGTATGAAAAAGCAAAAAATCAGTTAATAGCCGCCATTGAGGCTACCAAAAACCGAAAGAACAAATCCCGTTACACGTACATTTTAGCGCAACTTTACGAAGAGCTGAACAACAACGATAGCGCAGCTTTTTACTACACACGAGTTCTGAAAAAGAACGTGCCTTACGTGATGGAATTTAATGCACGCATTAACCGTGCGCTTATGGCAAGTGCCGATTCTGGTACGTTAGACGCCATCAAAAAGGAACTTCTCAAAATGTCTAAAGATGAGAAGAACACCGATTTCTTTGACCGTATTTATTTTGCTCTTGGTGATATAGCTTTGAAAGAAGACGAGAAAGACCTTGCCTTGGAATACTTGAAGGTTTCGGTTGCTTCTACCACACAGAACATCACGCAGAAAGCCATTTCCTATTTCACTATTGCTGACCTCTATTTTGATAAGCCTGAATATGAGTTAGCATCGGCCTATTATGATAGCTCTTTGGCAATTCTACCTCCCAATCATAAGCAATTTGCGCATGTATCTGGCAGGCAATTGAGCTTAGCTGAATTGGTTAAAAATTTGAGAATAATAGAATTGCAAGACAGTCTTTTGATTTTGGGAGATATGTCTGACTTAGAGTTAGATGCCATGATTCAGGAATTGGTTGATGACATTAAATCTGCCGAGGAACAACGAAAGTTTGAAGAAGCTAATCAGCCATCAGCTCAACAGCAGCTCAACCAGTTAAATCAACAGCAAAGCCAAGGGCTACAACCAACCGGTTCTACATGGTATTTCTACAATACATCCGCTTTGAGTTTTGGTTCTAACGCTTTTCGCCAACTGTGGGGTGATCGAAAACGCGAAGACAACTGGAGGCGTAAATCCAAACGACTAAACAACATTACCGAGTTTGTGGATGCCGAAGGCGAAGAAGCGCCAGCCTCCACTTCGGAATTGCTAGACCCGAGTTTTTACAAAAAGGGAATTCCTAGAACCGATGCTGAAAAAGACAGTGCCAATGTCAAAATTCAGAATGCATTTTACGATTTAGGAAGTATTTACAAAGAGCAACTTTCGGAAGAAGAAAGAGCTATTCAAGCCTTTGAAGAATTGTTACAACGCTATCCTGATGGCGTTTGGAATTTGGAGACATTCTACCAGCTTTACCGCTTATACAAGGCTACGGGAGATGAACGGAAAGCACAAGATTATGCCAATCGCATACTTAGAGAATATCCCAATAGTGAATACGCGAAAATTATCAAAGACCCTAAGTATCTAGAGAAACTAGAGCAGTTGAGAAACCGATTGGATGACATGTACTACATGGCATTCCGTAATTACAACAAAGGCGAATACGAGCGGGTAATTGAGGCCGCAGATAGTGCTCTCACCAAGTTCCGTGAAGGCGATATTCTGTCCAAGTTTGCACTCTTAAAAGTGATGGCAATTGGGGCTACCGAAAAGCTAATTGTTTACAGAAAGGCACTCGAAGGGTACATTTCTAAGTATACCGCGGCACCTGAAAAAGAACGTGCCGAAGAATTACTTCTGTACGTGAAAGGATTGATGGGTGAGACCGTGCCAGATGAAGTTGTTGAAGACAAACCAAAGGAAGAAGAAGCGCAAAACGATGAATACATCTTCGATTTTGATGCGAGGCATTATTATGTTTTGGTTGCCTCTGGCTTGTCTGATGTTGCTGGGCTAAAAAGTCGTATTTCCAACTTCAATAGTGCGCTTTTTTCTATTGAGACTCTTACCACAAAAGACCTACAGTTTGGAGCCGACAAGAAGCTATTGTTTGTACAAGGGTTTAAGGAAACAAAAAAGGCAATGGACTATTACAACGCCATTTTAGCCGACACCACTGTATTTGAAGGCGTTGACCTTAACAAGACGGATCAGTTCATTATCTCGCAAGACAACTTCACCAAATTCTACAAGAAGAAGGAAGTTCCTCCTTACGTGGAGTTCTTTATTGCGAAGTACATTCTGAAGCAGAAAGAGGACTAATTACTCCTGAAAATAAACGCGCTTTACTCTAGCCGAAACATTCGTAAGCACTTCATAAGGAATCGTTTCTGAGTTTTTGGCAAACTCTTCAATCGAATAATCCTCGCCAAAAATGACGGCATCATCACCTTCTTTGCACGGCACTCCCGTTACGTCAACCATGCACATATCCATACATACATTACCAACTATAGGAGCTCGATGACCATTAATTAAAACGCTCCCTTGGCGGTTTCCGTTTTTTCGGTTTAAACCATCTGCATATCCAATAGGTAGCGTGGCAGAGCGCATCTCAGATTTTACTTTCTCGGTTCGTCCGTAACCAATTGTATCGCCTAAAGTGAGCTCATGAATTTGTGAAATAGTGGTTCGTAGCGTGCTTACGTTGCGCAACCGTCCTTTAATAGGACTTTCGGGTGCTACTCCATATAAACCAATGCCTAAACGGACCATTTCGTATTGTGCGTCTGGAAACCGGATAATGCCAAAAGAATTGCAGATATGTCGTAAAATCGGATAATCGAAGTGCGGAAGAATTGTAGCGCTCATCTTTTCAAAACGCGTAATCTGATTACGGCTAAATTCGTCTTCTTCTTGGTTTTCGCTAGCTGCGAGATGTGAGAATACAGAAGCCAACCGCAATTGCGAATTGTTTTTAATCCTAACTACCATTCCGTTTATGTCGCGCTCCGAAAAACCAAGCCGATTCATTCCTGTATTCAACTTAATGTGAATGTTAAGCGGAGAATCAAGTTCGCCTTTCCGCTTAATGGCATTCTCGAGTAATTGTAACGAGCGTACACTAAAAATCTCAGGCTCCAGCCCGTACTGAATCATCGCGTCAAAACTCTGTTCTTCTGGACTGATAACCATGATTGGCAGCGAAATGCCAGCCTTCCGCAGTTCAATCCCTTCATCGGCATAAGCCACAGCTAAATAATCTACATGGTGGAACTGCAGCACATTTGCAATCTCAAAACTACCGCTGCCATAACCGAACGCCTTTACCATTGCCATTAGCTTGGTATTGGGCTTTATCATACTACGGATGAGGTTGAGATTATGCACCATCGCCCCAAGATCAATTTCCAATACGGTTTGGTGCGTTTTATGCTGAATTATTTGACTGATAGCTTCAAAACCAAAACTCCGAGCTCCTTTCAATAAAATGGTTTCATTGTAAAACTTATCGTGATGATAAGCTTCTAAAAACCCTTCTGTTGAAGCAAAAAACTCACTCGATTCATTAAACAATTCTGCTTGCCCGGAGATGTGGTCTCCAATACCAATCAGTCGGTCAACCTTCTTCTCTTTTATTAACTGCGAAACCTCCGCATAAAGCTCCTCATCCGAACGACCAGTTTGAAGAATATCAGACAAAATGAGCGTGCGCTTTGGATGCTGATGTTGCTGTGATAGGAAATCCAACGCAATAGAAATGGACTGCAAATCAGAATTGTAGGAATCGTTAATTACCGAACAATTGTTGATTCCTTCCTTCAATTCTAACCGCATAGCAACAGGCACAAGTTGCTCCATGCGTTTGATAATGTCATCATTATCCAATCCCAAATACAGTAACGTTGCCCAGCAATGAATGGCGTTTTCTATTGAGGCCTCATCCGTAAACGGAATTGTTATCCGAAGAAAATTATGCTGATAAATGCCTTGAATTTCGGTCTGGCCGTCACGCTTTTCTATCCGCCCAATTTGCAAATCGGCTGCGGTTCGTCTGCTCCAAGAAAAAAACTTGGGCTTTGATGCA
>DMRV01000090.1 GCA_003456455.1 Flavobacteriales bacterium | reverse complement strand
TTGGCAAGCCTGAAAAAGGAAAATGCTCAGGAAAATGATGGTAGAATTAGCAAACTGCTTCATATTCAGCCAAAAGTAGCAAGTAAACAGCCCTAACTTTGCCATGTGCAAGACCTGCTAACAGATACGCTACAAACTCAACTTTGCGAAGACTCAGTTTTCGCAATGGTTGAAACACCGATTGTCAGCCTTTTTAAGGGTCATCAATTACAGCCGGAAAATGATTTTTCGTACATAGAACGTGCTGTTTCGGGTGGAAGCTTTGGTTTTTTTATCTTGTTTATTTGCGCAGGAATCATTCTCTACCTCCAACGAAATTCTGATGGTATTTTCAGTGCCATTGTAAAAGCGAGTTTCGATAGTAATCAAGCTAATCAAGATGCTCGAGTTGAGAACGCACAGCGTAGCAGAAACCTGCTGATTATTCAAATTGTATCGTCTATTTCAATCGCTCTTTTCATCACTGGTGCTCTTCCTCATTTTTCGCAGACTAAATTTTTCAAGAGTGAGCTTTTCTTTTCCGTAATTGGCGTTTTACTCATTGCGATAGTATTTAAAAGAGTTGTGCTTTGGTTATTAGCACAACTATTCAACTTGAGCAGTGAATTCCGCTTACACCGGTTCAATCTTAGCGTTCTGTTTTCGGCCACAGGATTAGTGCTTCTCCCGCTTTCATTATTGTTGTTTTACAGCACGCAAATTCCATTTATGCTTATCATATATGTAGGTATGGGCGTTGGCATATTCTTTTATTTGAAAGGGTTGCAACGAGGAATTTCGGTAGCCGTAAGTTCCACAGCAATATCAACCCTTCATTTGTTTTATTACTTTTGCGCGCTCGAAATACTGCCGATTTTTGTGCTGCTCAGATTTGCACTTTAACGGTAGAAAAACGTTCAATGACCCATGGACAAAGTAAAAAGCATTCTCGTCTCTCAACCCCAACCTGAAGGAGACAAAAACCCCTATTTCGACCTTGCTGAAAAGCATAATCTTAAAATCGATTTTCGCTCCTTTATTCACGTAGAAGGCGTGGAAGCTAAAGATTTCCGTACTCAGAAAATCAATATTTTAGACCATACGGCTATTCTTTTGACAAGTAAAAATGCCGCGGACCACTTCTTCAGAATGTGTGAAGAAACACGTGTTACCGTTCCTGAAACAATGAAATACTTCTGTGTTTCGGAAACCATAGCTTACTACCTTCAGAAGTACGTGGTTTACAGAAAGCGTAAGATTTTCTACGGGGGTAATACGTTCCGAGATTTAATTGAAGTATTGAAAAAACACAAAGGCGAAAAATTCCTTTTGCCGTGTATCAACGACTTGAAACCAACCATTCCAGAATCCTTGGATGCGTTGGGTTTTGCGTACACAAAAGCCGTGCTTTACAAAACGGTTTGTAGCGATCTTTCTGACCTTGCCGATGTGAACTACGATGTACTTGTGTTTTACAGCCCTTCAGGCATCAAGTCATTGTTTGAAAACTTCCCAGAATTCAAACAAAACAGCACTCGTATTGCCGCGTTTGGACCAACCACAACTCATGCTGTTAAGGAGAAGCATTTAAAGCTTGATATCGGAGCGCCCGTACCTAGCGCACCCTCAATGACCATGGCATTGGACCAATACATCAAACTAGCCAACAAGAAAAAATAAACCGTTTTTGTTAAAAATATACAAGGAAGAGGGGCTATGATTCATTGCCCCTTTTTCTTTTCTAACTTCAAACCAAAATGAGCAGATACACTTTCGGAAAGAAGGAAAAACTCTGCTCAAAACTGGCAATTGATGCGCTTTTTAAATCAGGAAAATCATTTAAAGAATATCCAATTAGGGTGATGTATATGCCGCTTGAAGAAAGCGATACGGCTGCGAAATTGCTCATAACAGTTCCGAAGAAAAGGTTCAAAAAAGCAGTTTCAAGAAACAAGGTAAAACGGTTGATTCGTGAGACGTACCGACTCAACAAATCAGAAATAATTGAAATTTGGCAAGCACAAGGGAAATATTTTGCCCTCGCGTTTGTTTACATTGGCAACGACATCCCCGTTTATGGTGATTTAAATGAAACTATGAAGCGGATTCTCGAAAAATTGAAGTCATTATCGGCATGAAAGCATCCAAAATATTTAAACGAGTACGAGGCATTTTAATCATCATTCCAGTGGTTTTAATCTCACTACTTACTAGTAGTTACGTTGATTCGTATTTCGAGATTAGCAAAAACCTCGACATTTTCATCACTCTTTTCAAAGAGCTGAATCTCTATTACGTAGATGAAACGCAACCTGGTGATTTAGTCGAAAAAGGAATTGATGGAATGCTTCTTTCGCTCGACCCGTACACCACCTATATTCCTGAAACAGACATTGAGGATTACCGATTTATGACCACTGGCCAGTATGGTGGTATTGGCGCAATGATTCGTAAAAAAGACAGTTTGATGGTAGTTGCAGAGCCGTATGAAGGATTTCCAGCTATGAAGGCAGGCTTGCTTGCTGGAGATGTGATTTTGGAAGTAAATGGAAAATCAACAGAAGGAAAATCAACAGGAGACATCAGTTCATTTTTGAAAGGACAGCCTCAAACAGAAGTAAAGGTGACAATCAAGCGCTTTGGCGTTGATAAGCCGTTTGATGTAACTATTAAAAGAGAGGAAATTCAGATAAAAAGCGTTCCTTATTTGGGAATGTTAAACGAAGAAGTTGGCTATTTAAATCTTTCAAGTTTTACAGATAATTGCTCTCAAGATGTAAAGGATGCGGTGGTTGAGTTGAAAGCAAAAGGCATGAAGAAATTGGTGCTTGATCTTCGAGGAAACCCTGGGGGGCTTTTGAAAGAAGCGGTTGCGCTCAGTAATCTTTTTGTATCCAAAGGAGAAATGATTGTGAGTACAAAAGGCAAGGTTAAAGAATGGAACAAAGATTATAAAGCTACGCAGTCCCCACTGGATAAAGACATGCCTTTAGCTGTGTTAGTCAACCGCGGTTCAGCTTCAGCTTCCGAGATTGTTTCTGGAGTTATTCAGGATTTAGACAGGGGAGTTATTATCGGTGAGCGAACGTTCGGAAAAGGATTAGTTCAGACCACCCGACCGTTGAGCTATAATTCTCAACTAAAAGTGACAACGGCCAAATACTACATCCCAAGCGGTAGATGCATTCAGGCATTGGATTATTCGAATAGGAATGAGGACGGCAGTGTAGGAAAAGTTCCTGATTCCCTTATCACCAAGTATGAAACAAGAGCTGGAAGACCGGTTTTTGATGGTGGCGGAATTAACCCAGATGTGGAAGTGAAGCCGATGCCATTGTCAGATATTGCATTCAATTTGGGTCTGAAAATGTTGTATTTCGATTTCGCAACGGAATATCGCCACCAACACAAAGAAATTGCTGCGGTTAAAGAATTTGATATTGACGAAAATCTTTATTCTGAATTCAAATCATGGTTAGAGACCAAAGAGTTCGACTACACCACCGATAGCGAGAAAGTGATGGAAAAGTTGAAAGAAGTAGCCGAGGAAGAAAAATATTTTGAGCGAATTGAGGTTGAGTATAACGCACTTAACGAACAGGTAAGACACAACAAAACTCATGACCTAGAAGAATTTCAGGAAGAGGTGAAAGACCTGCTGCGCGGTGAAATTGTTTCACGCTATCACCACCAAAAAGGCCGTATCGAAGCCATGTTGGAGGATGATTCGGATGTAAAAAAAGCGTTAGAGATTCTTGCTGATACGGAGGAATACAAACGTATTTTATCAAACACAAGTTCAAATTAACCTTTGAACAAGTTTAGGCCCCAATGCCGAAACTGACCGACAACCAACACCGAAACATTACTTTTTGGGGCATGGCAATGATTGCCATGGGGCTTCCGCTCTCTGTTTTTCTGGTTAGTGTTGGTACGTTCGTGCTTGCCGGAAACTGGTTGCTTGAAGGAAAGTACCTCAAGCGGCTGAAGCAGTTTTTTAGAGTCCCATTTTCGCTCATCATTGTATCCACATTTTTGATGTTTTGTGTTGGACTGCTCTGGACGGAAAACATTGGTCAAGGATTCAAAGAGCTTCGGATAAAGCTTCCTATGCTGCTTATGCCACTGCTGCTTTTTACTACCAAGCTTCCAGACAAGAAACGGCTGCAAAACATTCTGTTTCTATTCGTATTAGCTTCGGTTATAGGAACCATTTTCGGTGCCGGTCGATACTTTGAATTATGGGGAGGGGAGCTATTTAATAAGCGCCAAATCTCCCTCTTCATATCTCATATTCGATTCGGGCTTATGCTCACGTTCTCTTTCTTTATTCTAGCATACACGCTTTACGCAAAGTGGAATGAATGGACAATTCTGGAAAAGGCATTCTGTCTTGCTACAATGCTATGGATTAGTTGGTTTTTGGTAATCCTAGAAGCATTTACAGCTTACGCAGCCTTTGCCACACTTCTAATCTTTAGCCTTTTATGGTTATTGAAAAAGCAGCGAAATCGTTTGCTAAAAACAGGCTCTTTATTTAGCATTCTATTACTTGTAATTGTAGGTGTTTTATATATCAAACAGATTGCGGATAAGCATTTTCAAGAAGTGCCTTTTGATTACAGAACGCAGAAAGTAAGAACAATAAACGGTCGATTTTACGCACACCAAAAAGATGTGTTATACCGAGAAAACGGGCATCGTGTTTGGAACTATGTGTGCTGGGACGAACTTCATAATGAATGGTCTAAACTTAGCACCATAGGTTTTGATAAGATTGACAAAAAAGGCCAACCAATTAAGTTTACCGCAATTCGTTACATGACTTCAAAAGGTTTGATGAAAGATTCGGTTGGCATTCATCAGTTATCACCAAAAGACATTTCTAATATTGAAGATGGTTTTACCAATTATCTGTATACGGATAAACTGGGGATTTCGAGAAGAATATATCAGCTTTTTGGGGCATTAGAAAGATACTCTTGGCTACAAAAAGCAAACAATTCTTCTACTTTGCAAAGGTGGATTTACGCTCAGGTTGGATGGTCTATTTTCCGAGAAAACGTGCTGCTTGGAGTTGGTACGGGAGATGTTTTCGATGCTTACAAACAGGCCTATTCCGTAGATAATCGCGGCATGAAAAAACGCTTTCAAGGTATTTCCCATAATCAGTTTTTAACAATTGGAATTACACTGGGCGTTGTAGGGTTTATCATTCTTTTGCTTTCACTGACCTATCCACTTTTTCTTTACCGAAGAGATTATCTATACGTAGCATTTGTACTGTTGATGGTGGTCTCCTTTCTCACAGACAACACGTTTGATCGTCAGTCGGGTGTAACGCTTTTTGCGTTTTTCAACGCCTTTCTAATTGTGAGAAGGGAATTCGCAGAAACGGCAGACTAGGAAATTAGCCCTTTCAATCTGTCCTTCAAATTCGGACTAATTTTATTTTCTGATAGAGGACCCGTGTAAAACTGACCTTGCTTAAGCACTTCCTTTACAAACCAGCTAGAACTTACGCCCCACTTTTTAAGGAAGGTTTTTTTGCCATCATTCATCTTAAAGCGTCCAGTAGATTTTGACATAAAATGATATGCTCGGCTTTCACCCAAACCTTTAAAAATCCGAACGCCATGTTGCCATAGTTTCATGCTTACGTCAGGGTCTGAATACAATCCAGGGCTGAACTCTTCACCATATCCATCTATCGCCTTCCACATATTTCTGTGCATGAGATTAGGTGGCCAAGTAGAGCCGCTCCAATCTGCCTTATTCATTTTAGGCAACGCAGCCAGCAATTCAGATTCTTTGAATTCTGAGGGCGTTTTCCCGAAAGGAAATGGCGCAAGGACACACTTGTTTCCTGTATCCTCCGGCTCAATCATCGTAGAGCTGAAATAGAACTTCTCATCCCCAATGGTTTCGATCTCCTTTATCAACGGCTCGTCCCAATTTGGGCACAGATACATGTCATCATTCACGTAGCAAATGATGTCCTTGGTCGCAATTTCAAATAGTGCGTTCAGTGATGTGCAAACACCAACGTTCTTTTTAGAATGAATGAATTTGATGTTTTCCTTCTCGCACCAATCGCCTGATCCGTCAGCACCTTCATTCACATAAACAAGAATTTCATGCTGCACGATGGAGTTCTTTCGAATGCTATTCACGCAGCATTTTAGGAATTCCAGATTGTTCCACGTTGGAATAAGAATAGAGAACTCCATCAGGCGTTTTTAGATAGATAATGCAGCTTGATGTATTTGAGAAACGTGCCGTAGGCCGTAATTAGCGCAATGGTAAACCCAGCCATTCCATCCAGAAAACCAAGTTTGATGAAATACATCTTATTGAACTTGAGCCACGGATTGAACAACAACTTCAGGATGCTCGCTTTTTTACCTTTCCCGAAAAGCTCTTTCGCCCCAAGAGTTGAGTAAACATCAGTTCGGTTCACATGGTCGCTAACCGAGTTGTAGCTATAGTGAAGTAAATCACCTTTCAACCTTTTTACTGAGTTTAAATCGACTGTAAGTGTTTCATGAACCTCACCTTGCCAATCGTCCTCCGTTCGATTAAACATCTTAACTTTTGTATCAGGATACCAGCCCGAATGCTTAATCCATTTTCCGCAATAATTGGTTAGCCGGTTGAATGAATAATTGAAT
>DMRV01000283.1 GCA_003456455.1 Flavobacteriales bacterium | reverse complement strand
GGAGAAATCTCGTCTCTTGGTGATACCTCAACACTACTTAATCCAGAAGTAGTTGATAGCATCATTGAGGGATCGAAAATGAAGAAATAGTTTTAGCTATTCTTGGCTTGCTATTGAGCGTCTCTAATGAAGTTAGTATGGTACCGTACCTCTTTACTCCTCAATGGATTTATTAGGGTGATTATGTTTTTTATTGGTGAATGTCTAAATTTCTTTGGATGTCAAGTCTCAGGATCAGGCCAAGGTTTAAAGAAATAGTAGAGGGAACTACCGAAGGTTATCTTTCTGGTATCAAAGAAGCGATTGATGACAATAAGGAATTCACTGGCCTAGTTTCTGAACAATATTGTGTCATTAAGATTAGCCTGGAGGAACGACACTATTGGTCACCACAACTCACCTTAACCTTAGAAGAAGTCTCTCAAGGAAACTTAGAAGTTCGCGGACTCTACGGCCCAAAGCCTAGTGTTTGGGCGATATTCTTTATGTCATACGCAGCGCTGGCCGTTTTGTCTTTGTTTGCAGGGGTCTTTGGGCTATCTCAGGTCATGCTCGAAAAACCAGCTCCTATCTTATGGGCATTGCCCATCATGGCTGCTGTGGCGCTCGGATTATACTTGATTGCTCAAGGAGGCCAGAAGGTTGGTGCTGAACAGATGTTTAGAATCCATCATTTCTATGAGCAAGTGATCAAACACCGAGTAGCTCTAAAATAAAAAAACCCGAGGTTAACTACTCCCTCGGGTTACTAAACAAATAAACTACTAACTATATGAAGAGAATTACTGTCTGTAATTCTGATTATTCGATTGCGGTTCGTGTCTTTCAACAATCATACCAACTTAACGGTCACAAACCCTACTTTGTATATGCGAATTTGCCCTAAATGTTTCATTAGTGCCCTTTTTTTAACCTTAATTAACTTAGATGTTAATTAACAATAAAATAACAATGAGTTTTGGAGTGATGTGGATTCACTTCGTTTCGCGTAAGCCTCTCGTTATTAGTTTTGCTTGGTACTAAGAAAAAAAAAGCCCGATCGCTCAAAAGCGATCGGGCCGTTAGTTTTTGTTCTCAGAAAGCTAGGGCTATCTCTTTTTCTTCAATGTCATTGATTCAGCGAGTTTGACGGCCTCCGCAGCATTGACAATCCCACCTGAAACCGAAAGTTCTGAGAACCTTACCTGTTCTCCACTTCCAGGCTTTGAAACGTTAAGGCCATCAAGGCTTCTTGAAGATTTCATGAGGATGTCTTTTACCTGCTCTGCTTTCAGGTCAGGAAAATAGGATAGCAATAAGGCGGCCACACCAGCAGTAACGGGAGAAGCCATGCTCGTTCCTTGGGCGTCTTGATACTTATTGTCTGGGGCCAAAGAGTAGATGGCGACTCCAGGGGCAAAAACGTCTACATTCCTTTTCCCATAGTTAGAAAACCCACCGACATAGTTCTCATCTAAGCCAGAATCAGAAGCACCTACTTCGATCCAATTCGACATGTTCTTCTTCCTGCCGATATAGTCGTTAGGAAAGTTATTTGCTTCGTCAATATCCTCAGCGCTGTTTCCAGCAGCATGTACTAATAGGACTCCTTTAGAAGCAGCATATTCAATGGCTTCATAGACGTGTTCAAGATGGGCAGAATAGCTTTTACCAAAACTCATGTTTATGACTTGTGCACCATTATCTACAGCGTACCTAATGGCATTTGCCACATCTTTGTCTCTCTCGTCACCATCTGGGACAGCACGTAGGGCCATAATCCTAACATTACTGGCGATACCGTCAATACCAATGCTATTTCCCCTTTTTGCGGCAATGATTCCTGAAACATGTGTCCCGTGAAAGTTGTCAGTGCCTTTGCCCATAACATCATTGTTACCATAACCCACCTCATCGAGTTTATTCGGATCGTCTCCAACTATGTAACGGGGGTCAAAATCTAAGTCATAGGCCACCGCTTGTGAGGTAATTTGCTCTAAGTCTTTTCCTAATAGGTAGATCAGGCTATCTAGAAGCAATCCTTTGTCGGTTGCCTCATAGATACTACTCAATATCGCTTTCCCTTGAAGTATCGTTTGATCAGTAGAGTTTATCTTTTGCACCACATCATAAGTGATGGTATCCAACATATAATATGCTTGAAAAAGCTTGTTGAACCTTCTAAGTTGCGTGTCAACATTCTGTAACAATTGCATTTGGCCCGCAGACTCGTTGGCTCCTTTTTCGAATTCAGCTTTAACCCCTTCCCAGTATTCAAAACTTGCTAGTTCTTTTTTCTTAAAGTCACTCTTCGTTTTTCCTTCATAGACAGGCATCAGACGCTTGTACTCTCGCGCTAATGCATAGGAATCTTTGTCCACATTTTGACCATCCTTACCACCGATGAAATTCCATCCGTAGACATCATCTATATATCCATTGCTGTCATCATCAATACCGTTATCAGGAATTTCATCTTCATTCACCCACATCACGTCTTTAAGATCTTCATGCAGAATGTCGATACCCGAATCGATAACAGCAACAATAACGGTTTTTGACTCCTTTCCTTTTAGATATTCATAGGCCTTTTCTGTACTTACCCCATTGACTTTATTGTCGACAGGGTCAAGGTTAAACCAGTTCTTAGGTGGTGCCTGATTTTGTGCTATCACGTTTAACGATAGGCCTAGTAGCATTAGGGAAAGTATCTTTTTCATATTTCTTAACATCATATTATCTAATTTCAAACAAGCCTGTTCCTGGGTGTTTATAACACGTTTCAGGTGGCATTATTTTACCATTCATGGCAATAAACGTGCCTTCACTTAAAACATTTATTGCTCCAACAGCCACACCGATGTTAAAATCGGCATCGGATTCAGCAAAGCGTTGAGGTCTATACGAGCCTGTGAACAGGATGGTTTTGTTTTTTACATTTCCAACAAACTGAGCTGTTTCCACCATAGTATCAGACCCGTGGGTGACAATAATTTTAGAATAGTCTGTCGATAAGAGCATTGCCTTCAGCGCTAGCCTATCCTCTTCCAAAATATCCATACTGTCCTTTTTAAAAAGGCTCACCACATTAAACTCGAAACCTGAAAAGCTCTTTTCAAGGACTCTTGAAACGGCTGGCTCATCAATCTCGAAGGCATAGCCCGCATTGATTTTAGGATAATCTTTGTCTATGGTGCCACCCGTTTGAATGAAGAGGATTTTCATTCAGGAAATATATGAAAAGCTAATATTTAAAGCATGGTAGTATTGTATCACGTTTCGTACGTTTTACAATTTTCCCAAAAGCTAAGGTCAATGAGAATTCATGTGCTCCTCCCGTTACACTTGCCAGCTGAGATACCGTAAAATCATAGCTATACCCGAAGGACAGGTCTTTATTTAATTTGAGGCCAAAGAGGCCAATAACGGACTCGTTCTTAGCCACTTTATTTACGCTTTCAATAGGGATCCCGCGGTACCAAACACCAAGCAATAGGGGTTGGAAATAGAGTTGCGCACCAAACCCGTAATCGTGATTACATTATTAGGAAAGGCGATTGAACCCGTACCAATTGAAGCTCCTCCTCCATCAAATAACTCCCAATCATAACCAGGGTTTCCATTACCCATAGTAACCACTATTTGCGCATCAGAATCTCCTCTGCAGGTCACGTCATTAACGACTACTGTGCCTACCAAATCTGGTGGGTTGATGACCGTTTATGTAGCTGGACCTGTAGAATCACCGTTGCCCTCAGTCACTTCTACGGAGTAATCTCCAGCAGCCAAACCGCTCGCAACAAAAGAGGTATAGGGAAGGACATTACCCAAATCATCTCTCCACACATAGCTATAGGGAAGCACACCTGAAGTCACACTTATCGTAATAGCTCCAAGGCAACTGTTAACGCTAACCGAAGAAAAGCCCTGTTTAACAGCACATATAAAAAGTATCAACAATAAAATTATTCTAAGGTAATACCTTTTGTTGGTTGTGACTGACATTTTTGTGGTTGTTTAGCTTAGGTGAATAATTTGATTGCCACATATTGAATATGAGGCCTTAAAAGGGAATAATCAACCCTTGGACAAAAAGAGGGGTTCTAAGAATTGTACAAATTCGGCAATTTTAATTGTTTTCATTTATTGTGTTTTTCTAATATATGACGTTTGCCTTCAAAAATGAAAACGTAAAAAACAGTTACGTGTATTTCAGTGGAATAGAAGAAATCTAGGAGCGGTTTAGATTCTTTTGGGCATTGTTAAAAAAACTTTTTTGAAAATATTTTTGCTGTTAATTCTTGTTAAATGGCTGGCACTTATTGTGACTTCATTTCGATATCAAGCATCTTTGCCATTCGCTGATCATATAAAACCCATGGCACTCGTGTAAGTATTATGGTCAGCATAATATCTATTTGATTATTTTAGCGCGATTTAAGAATCGAAAATCATGGAAGAGGCTGTATCAAACGACTTAAAAAAAGAACATCAGGAAAAAATCAATCGCGTTGCTGCTGAAGTCAGCAAAATCGTTGTTGGCCAAGAATATATGGTTAACCGATTATTGATTGGTCTATTCACTAATGGACATATCCTCTTAGAAGGTGTCCCAGGTATTGCAAAGACTTTGACCGTAAATACACTCGCTCAAGTACTGCACTTAGACTTTCAAAGGATCCAGTTTACGCCAGACCTTTTGCCTGCCGATTTAGTAGGTACCATGATTTACAACCAAAAGAAAGCCGAATTCGAAGTGAAGAAAGGCCCAATCTTCGGTAATGTAATTCTTGCCGATGAGGTAAACCGCGCCCCAGCCAAGGTGCAATCTGCTTTGCTCGAAGCCATGCAGGAAAAAACAGTTACGATCGGTGAGACGAGTTACAAACTTGATAGACCGTTTATTGTCCTTGCTACACAAAACCCTATCGACCAAGAAGGAACATACAGCTTGCCAGAAGCGCAAATTGACCGTTTCATGTTGAAGGTTAAAGTCGATTACCCGACTAAAGAGGATGAATTAGAAGTGATGCGCAGGATGGCGAACATGAAGTTCCATCCAGAAATAGAAACCTTACTTACTAAAGAAGATATTTTCGCGATTCGCGATGAGGTGAATGCTGTGACCATTTCAGAATCACTAGAGCGGTATATCATTGAATTAGTTTTCGCCACACGTAACCCAAAAGATTACGGTTTAGAGGAAGAAGCATATTATATGCAGTTCGGTGCTTCTCCAAGAGCATCGATTAACCTCAACCTTGCTGCCAAAGCAATAGCTTTCTTTAATCAGCGAGATTATGTGTTACCTGAGGATATTAAGGAAATTGCTTCGGATGTATTGAACCACAGGATCATCCTCAACTATGAAGCAGAAGCAGACGGTGTTACCACCGAACAGATCGTTGAGAAGCTCCTAAAGAAGATTCCGATCAACCATTAGATCTCTACATAACATTGGGTTAACCTTGCTAACACATTGTTAAACAGAATGACAACTATTCTTAACAAAGGCGTAAACGCTTTCTAGATCAAATCATGTTGCTTTGGGTCATAATTTAAACCCTAATCAAAAACATGAAAAAATTTGAAAAGCAACTACTTAGCCTGTTTCTAGCGGCAGCTTTGTTGTTCATAGCATCGGCTTGTGGAGACGATGACGCAACTCCAGCTCCGGATCCAGATCCAGTTGACACTTTTACCATCACTTCTTTTGACGAAACGCGTTCAGGCGTAGAATTCAAGCAAAACAGAATTTCAGGAGTCTTCAACAGAGACTACACATTAACGAATGACGTAGCATGGCTATTAGACGGTAGAGTTGTTGTAACCGAAGGCGTTACTTTGACCATCGAGCCAGGAACAATTGTCAAAGGAGAAGCTGGTCAAGGTGCATTAGCGTCTGTTCTTCTAATTGCGAGAGGTGCAGAAATTCAAGCAAACGGTACTGCTGCGAACCCAATTGTATTCACTTCATATTTAGACGACATCAATGTTGGAGAATTTGCTTCTACACTTGAAGTTGACGGAAATAACGGCCCTGCTGATTTAGGTCTTTGGGGCGGTGTATTAATCTTAGGAAATGCTCCAATCTTTGCTGACGCAGCTGAAGTTCAAATTGAAGGTATTCCTTCTTCTGTTACTGAAGGATTATATGGTGGTTCTGACGCTACAGATAACTCTGGTTCATTTACTTATTGCTCAATCAGATTCACAGGACAGCAACTAGGTCCTGGTAACGAGCTTCAAGGCTTGACTCTTGGAGGTGTTGGTTCAGGAACGACAGTTAACCATGTTGAATCTATCAACTCTGCTGATGATGGTGTTGAAATCTTCGGTGGAACTGTTAATATCTCAAACTTCATCGTATTAAACCCTGATGATGATGGCTTCGATACTGACCAAGGTTGGTCTGGAACAGCGACTAACATTGTATACATCGGTGGTACTGGTACTGCAAACGGAATTGGCTCTGACCATGGGTTCGAATTAGACGGACCTGAAGGTGACACTGGTGGAACTGCTCAAATCGGTAAATTCAGAAACGCATCCTTATGGGGTAGAAGCGCTACTGACTTTGCTGACCTTAGAGACGGTGCCACTTATGACATTCAAGATTCTTACTTCTTTGGCTTCACTGCTGGTGTTGACTTAGAATTAGATGCAGATGGTTCTGACGATGGAAACGGTGGCGTTTTAAGCGATGACCCAACCATCTCTGACAACTATGTTGCTGGAACTGTAATCTTTACAGGTAATGAATTCAATCAGAATGATAATGCTGGTGGAGCGACATTCTCAATTAACAGTATTCTGAACGACAAACTAAACGGTAGTTTAACAACCCCTGACAGAACTGCTCAGGTTACAAATAACGAAACTGTTGTATTCCCTGCTGCTAACAACGTGGTAACAACCCGCACCAAAGGTGCTGATGTGTCTGTCCTTTCATGGTCATACACTGCCACATTAAACTTATTAGTTGCAGGTTTCAACTAGAAATAAAAAAACATAAACACAACACTTTGCTCGTGAGCCTTTGCTCACGGGCAATTTTAATTTAGAACGACATACTAACATTGATTAATAATGAAAAACCTAAAATTTGTCTTACTGGTATCTCTGCTTTGCATGGCACAGATCGCTTTTGCCCAAAAAGGAAAGGTCCGCGGGACAGCTTATGAACGTTCTAATGGTGAACCCATGTTCAGCGTGCAAATCTTTGTACCTGAGGTGCAGTCTGGAGGAGTCACTGACTTTGATGGAAAATTCGAGGTCGAACTCGCCCCGGGTACTTACACCTTACAAGCCAAGTTTATTGGCTTTACAACCGTCAACATTAGCGATGTAGTGGTAAAAGCTGGAGAGGTCACTGTAATTGAGGCCATCTGGTTGGAAGAAGCCGTTTCAGAGTTGGATGAAATTATAGTCACAGCAGAGGCTCTTCGCAGTACAGACGTTGCACTACTCCAAGCAAAAAGAAAGGCGACAAATTTAATTGATGGTATTTCATCACAACAGATTAAGAGATCTGGTGACAGCGATGTTGCTGGAGCAATTAAAAGAGTGCCGGGTGTATCTATCCAAGGAGGCCAATATGTTTTTGTTAGAGGTCTTGGTGACCGATACACAAAAACAATTCTTAACAGAATGGAAGTCCCTGGACTAGATCCAGACCGAAACGCTATTCAAATTGATATCTTCCCTACTTCCTTAATTGACAATATTATTGTCTACAAAAACTTTACGCCCGACCTAAGTGCAGATTTTGTTGGAGGAACAGTAAACATAGAAACAAAAGACTTTCCTGATGAGAAGACAATGACACTCTCTCTCGGCTTAGAATACAATTCAAGCATGCACTTCCGCAATGACTTTTTAACCTATAATGGTGGAGGTACAGACTTTTTAGGATTTGATGATGGAAAAAGAGACCTTCCGTTCGATGGAAGAACTGGAAATATTCCTTCTCCTTTGAGACAAGACCAAGCACTCAACGATATCACTTCTTCATTTGCCCCGAACATGTCAGCATTGACAGACTCTAACTTGGCCAACCTGAGCTTAGGTTTTTCTCTTGGAGATCAAAGGGATCTTGGTGACAAGAAGCTAGGCTACATAGCTGCCATCAACTATAAAAACACAACGACTTTCTACGAAGATGCAAGAGATGCTGCATACGTAAAGCCGAGTCAGAATAACGAATTTGAATTGACTCCAGATACTCGTTTCGAAGGACCACTAGGTATCACAGATGCTCAATTAAGTGGTTTGGCCGGTGTCTCACTAAAAGGAGATAAAAATAAATTTCGTTTACAAGCAATGCACGTTCAGAATGGCACCCAGCGTGCCGCTTTAAGAACAAGAATTCGTTCTAACAACAACTCAAATACATCGCTTGTAGATAACTTAGAATACACTGAGCGTTCCCTTACCAACTTATTAATAGGTGGTGAACACTACTTCAATGGCAATGAGTCTCAATTGGAATGGAAAGTATCTCCAACCTTTGCGACCATCAACGACAAAGACGTGAGAATCACTCCATTCACTATTGACGGAGGAGAAGTCGCAATTAACCCACAAGAAGGTGGTGAGCCAAATAGAATTTGGAGGCTTCTCACTGAGCAAAACTATGTTGCAAAAGTAGACTACAGCCACAACATCGCTTTCCGTGGTAGAGATTCCAAGATTAAAGGGGGCTTCAGTAATATTTACAAAACGAGAGACTATGAAATTCAAAACTTTGTAACTCAAATACGTGGAAGCCAAGACGCACTTAACCTAAATGGTGATGCAGATCAACTATTCGCTCCTGAAAACCTTTGGACTGTAGATAGAGGAACGGGTACTTATGTACAAAACGCTTTCAATCTTTCTAATGCCTATCAAGGCAGAATGAATACACTTGGTGGCTATGTTATGAGTGAGCTTGGCCTTACAGAAAAATTAAAGGCCATCGTTGGTGTTAGGCTTGAACAATTTGATCAATGGTACACTGGGGTAAACCAAGCGGGGGCCAATCCAAATGATCCAAACGGATTATCATTTGATGACGAAAAGATCACAAGTTCATTGGACTTCTTTCCTTCAGTTAACTTTATCTATCAAGTAGTTGAAAACTCAAACTTGAGAGCTTCATACTCAAAGACTATCGCAAGGCCTTCATTTAAAGAGAAGTCTTTTGCTGAAATTCAAGATGTTTTAACGGGTAGAACCTTCATTGGTAACATAGACCTAGTTGAAACCAACATTGACAACTTTGATTTAAGATATGAGTACTTCTTTGGTAGAGGTGAGACCATCTCCATTGGTGGTTTCTATAAGACTTTCCAAAACCCAATCGAACTCGTTCGTTTCTCTCAAGCACCAAATGATTTACAGCCAAGAAATGTTGGTGATGCGACAATCGCTGGATTAGAAGTAGAATTAAGAAAGAACTTAAGCTTTCTTGCTCCTGCTTTAGAAAACTTGTCGTTTATCTCTAATGTAACTTTGACTGAAGCCACAGTAGAAATTGATGCAGTAGAAGCTCAAGGCAGACAAAACGGATTGAGAAATGGAGAGTCACTAAGCGATAAAAGAGACTTTGTCGGTCAGGCTCCATTCATCATCAATGCAGGGTTGAATTACACAGATTATGAGAGCTTCTGGGAAGCCAGCGTGAGTTACAACGTTCAAGGTAGAACCTTAGCCGTTGTTGGTATCAACAGAACTCCTGATACTTACGATGTGCCATTTAACAGTTTGAATGTGAATATTCAAAAAGGCTTTGGAATAGACGGGCAACACGTTTTTGGGCTTAGAATTAATAACCTTTTGGGTGACGTGAGAGAAAGAGAGTTTGAATCTTTTGGAAGTGCAAACGCCATTGAAACAAGAAGAGACCCAGGTACCTCATTCAGATTAAAATACAGCTACAACTTTTTAAGGTAGTTTAATTAAATAATGTCAAAGCCCCTTCGGTAATGTTGGGGCTTTTTTTATGGCTAAAAGCTATATTCGTGGAACATAATAGCAACTAATGTGCTTTTAACTATATGTCTCAAAAGATACTAATTACAGGAGGAACAGGTTTGGTGGGCTCTGTATTGATCCCTATGCTCAAAGCTAAAGGCCATCAAATCGTAGTACTAAGCCGCACAAAGAAACAACACCCAGACTACGAGGTCTTCGAGTGGGATTATAAGCGAGAGTATATCGAAGAGGGTGCCTTTAAAGGAGTCGACACCATAATGCACCTTGCTGGCGCAGGTGTGGCAGATGCCAAATGGACTACTGAGCGTAAGGATGAAATCTACAATAGCAGAACTAAAACCTCCTTGCTACTCTTCAATGAGCTTCAAAAGATCGATCATCAAGTAAAGACCTTCGTTGCAGCGTCCGCCATAGGCATCTACGGTGACGACACCGGCAATCAAATGACGAAGGAAACGGCCCCTATCGGCCAGAGTTTCTTAGCTCACGTAACTGATGCTTGGGAAGCCTCGACAAATAAAATCAGTACGCTGGGCATCCGATTGGTACAACTTAGAATAGGCATCGTATTGAGCAAAGATGGTGGTGCATTAGTTGAATTGCTTAAACCGCCTGTAGCCGCCCCTCTGGGTAAAGGAAAACAATACATGAGCTGGATTCATATTGTCGACCTAGCCCAAATGTTTATGGACGCCATGGAGAATGATGGATATGTAGGTGCCTACAATGCAGTAGCGCCAAAGCCTGAGACGAACCGGGACTTCACTCAAAAAGCAGCCAAGGCCTTTGGAAAAGTCTTCTTACCCATTCCTGTGCCAGCACTTGTGCTTAAGCTCATGCTAGGCGAAATGGCGGCCATTGTAATTGGAGGCAGTAGAATCAGTAGCCATAAAATTGAGGAAGCGGGGTTTAAATTTAGGTTTCCTAAATTGGAAGATGCTGTAAGCGACCTTAGTGCTAAGTAAGCAACATCACTTTTTAATCAACCTTAACCATTAGGCAACGTAAATGGTAACCCGACCTGACTAAACTCAAAGAATGACGTTAGACGTCAGCACAAAAAAATACATATGACAGACGAAGATAAAATCAAACAAGCCTTTAAAGACCGCAACTGGAATGAGATCAAAACCCAAGATTCATGGGTGATCTTTAAAGTAATGTCCGAAATGGTTGAAGGTTTTGAGAAACTTGCCAAAATAGGTCCTTGTGTTTCGATATTTGGCTCTGCACGGACCCAGCCAGATAATGGATATTACAAAATGGCAGAAGAAATTGCTGCTAAGCTCGTTCGGCATGGATATGGCGTAATAACGGGTGGCGGCCCAGGTATTATGGAAGCGGGCAACAAAGGTGCGCAAAGTGAAAACGGTAAGTCTGTGGGCTTGAACATTGAATTGCCCCATGAGCAAGGAAACAACCCCTATATCGATCCAGATAAACTTATCTCATTTGATTACTTCTTTGTGCGAAAAGTAATGTTTGTTAAGTACTCTCAAGGCTTTATTGTGATGCCGGGAGGCTTCGGCACCCTGGACGAACTTTTCGAAGCCATTACCTTAATTCAAACCAATAAAATCGGTCGTTTCCCGATCGTTTTAGTCGGCACTGAGTTCTGGGGAGGTCTTTTAGATTGGGTAAAGAGCACGATGCTTTCATTCGGTAATATCAGTCCAAAAGATTTAGACCTGATCAACCTTGTGGATTCTCCAACAGAGGCTGTCAAGGTAATTGATGAGTTCTATTCTAAGTATTTACTGTCTCCAAACTTCTAATGATTAAACACATTCTTTTCGATTGTGATGGCGTCTTAATCGACACTGAAATTGTCGCTGCCGAAGTGGTGACGAACTGGCTGAATGGCGAGAACGTTGCGATCGATATCGAGGAGTTTATCCGAGAATACACCGGTAAAACCTTCACTGACATTATCAATATTTTGAAAGACAATGGAAACCTAAAGCCTGACTTAGACCTTACCACGGTAGTGCCAAA
>DMRV01000201.1 GCA_003456455.1 Flavobacteriales bacterium | reverse complement strand
GGAAATATATTGGGGAGAATGTAATTGCCTTTCTTCAGAAGTTTAATCTCCCAAAGCCGGACATCGTTTGCTCTCATGGTCACACAGTTTTTCATGAGCCAGCTAAGAAGTTCACATTACAAATCGGAAATGGAAATATCATTTCAGAAACTACTGGAATTACCTGCGTTTCGGATTTCCGTTCGCTGGATGTTTCGCTGGGAGGGCAAGGAGCTCCGCTAGTACCTGCTGGAGATGAGTATCTTTTTTCAGAATACGAAGCATGTTTGAACTTGGGAGGGTTTTCTAACATCAGTTTTAAGGAGGATGGAGAAAGGCGTGCGTTTGATATTTGTCCTGTGAATATTTCTTTAAATCTGCTTGCCAATTTTCTTGATAAACCATTTGACTATAACGGTGAAACTGCTCGCTCTGGATTTATTCAGCCTGAATTGCTGCAACAGTTGAATCAACTTCCTATTTATAAACTCGACACAAGACCATCACTTGCGCGAGAATGGTTGGAAGAAGTATTTAATCCAGTGGTTGAAAACGCCAATTGTTCCTTTGAAGATAAACTGAGGACTGTGAATGAACACGTTGCGCAGCAAATTTCTGATGTCATCAACTCAAGGGTTAGCAGAGGACGAGTTTTGGTTACTGGTGGTGGTGCTAAAAATGGGTTTTTGATGGAGCGCCTATCGCAATTGTCAAGTGCTCAAATGGTAATCCCAAATGAGGAAATACTTGATTATAAGGAAGCATTGATTTTTGCCTTTTTAGGAGTCCTACGAATGCGAGACCAGTATAATGTACTCCAAAGTGTTACGGGTGCTAAAACAGATAGTTGCTCGGGTGTGATTAATTATTCCTAACTACGGTTCCATGACCAATCTGAAACCACCGTTTCCGCGTTTGTGGTGCCAATGGTCTATGTTCCGGTACCAGCGTAAGCAGTAGTTCTCTCCGCTCATCCAAGAAGCGCCACGAGAAACACGGTATTTAGCCTCTTCTGTATTTACAGGATTGTCTTTCGGGCTGCGCTGATAGAACTTCTTGTTGTACCAATCTTGGCACAATTCCCAAGCGTTTCCATTCATATCATGTAAGCCGAGCTCGTTGGGCTTCAGTAAGCCAACTTCATGCTGTTGGTCGTTGCCATTGTCTTTGAGCCACGCTACTTCTTCAATGTTGTTGCTGCCGCTATAGAGATAGCCTTCAGTTTCCTTTCCACCTTGAGCCGCATATTCCCATTCGGCTTCTGTGGGTAATCGAAATGTCTTTCCTGTGCGTTCATTCAACTTCGCGAAGAATTCCATCAACTGTTCCCAACTAAAATCATTCACCGGACATTTCATACATGGAATTTCGCTTGGATTATCGCCAGAAATAGCAATCCACTGCTCTTGCGTGAACTCAAATTTCCCGATGTAGAAATCATCGAGGAAAACCTCATGTGCTGGTCGTGCATCTTTCTTTCCTTCATCACTTCCCATGGTGAAGGTCCCGCCTTCAACAAAAATCATTTCAAGCTGAACGGAATCGTTTAACGGTATCAGTTTACTTTGGCCAAACACAAACGAATGGCACAGCATTAAGACGAAAAATAGCATTCGATTTACCATCGATTAATTTTAAAACAATATTTGAGCAACTCTGCAGTTTGAATGTCATTCATAAATTAAAACGATTAAACAAAATCATGAAAACGATCTTTCAAATCGCAGCACTATCCATAATCGCATTACTTACAGCTTGCGAAGGCAACACAGATTATACTTGGAAGGTTACTAATAATTCTTCCTCTTCAATCACGGCATATAGTTTCGGTATTCTTGATACTACAGCCAATGTTAAGCAAATTGCCTCTGGAAATACAGAGACAGTCTTACTCGGTGGTCAAATGGGAGGCAATTCAACTGCTCAGCAACCAGAAACGTATTTGAGTTCGCTGGTTATCGTAAATGCAGAAGGCGACACTGCTCAGAAGGATTTTACCAACCTAGAAAACTGGGAATCGAGCATTGATCAGGTAAAAAAGACGCCATCACAATATGAGCACGAATACGTGTTCCAAGTGTCGGATTTAGATTTCTGAGTTTACCTCAATCCGTTTTCATTTTCATAGAGCATTCCGAATTGGATGAACATTCCCAATCCGAATGGGCGACCTTTTTGTACACCTCGATTTAGATAATAGTCCTTATCGCCAATACAGGTTCCAGTACAAACGTTGGTGCATGTGAGTCCGTTTTTGGTTTGCTCGGTCGAGTGCTGGTGTAACCCTTCGTAAGCCCTTTCTACTGCTGCGTTGTAGATTCTGTCATCAACAATTCCGTGTTTCAAGGCGGACAGAATTCCATAGGCGAACATGGCGGTACAGGAGCTTTCAATCCAATTCTCTGGGTCGTCTTTTCTGACTGGAAGTTGAAACCAGTGACCTGTTTTCTCATCCTGCAATTCAGGAAGATTAACCACCATTTCTTGTAGGTAACCAGCAAACTCATCCCACAACGGGTTGTCTCTAGGTATGACGTCTAAACCATCTGCTAAGGTGATGTACAACCAACCATTTCCGCGCCCCCATATTTCACCGCTTACGCGAGTTTCGTCATCGGGCCAGCCCATTTGTCCGCAGAAATAAGGAACCGAATTTTTGTCATTCGCATCCCAACCGTGATACCAAAGACCGGTCTTTTCGTCACGTAGTTTTTCGCGATGTAATCGAAACTGATTGGCTAATTCGTTCAGATACTTCTTATCGCCCGTGGCGCGATACATGGCAATCATAAACTCGCCAATCATAAAAACAGTATCGTCCCATAATTCAAGTGTGAGCGGAAGGTGAGATATTGCGCCATCTGGAGTTCTTTTTACTTTCTGATACTGCGCGAATATTTTATCGCACTTTGCTTTGTAGAACTCGTCACCAGTCTTTTCAAACAGAAAAGCCATTCCCAATCCAGAAGCCACAGCATTTGGCGTTTTCCCATTAGCCGAACCTTTGGTTCGATGCATTGCTTTCTCAATGTAGTCGAGGTATTGCTGCTTTTCCGACTCGGCAACTTGGTCGTAGCGTTTTACCATTGTGTTCAGGAACGCTGCGTGCTGCCAAGACCACACATATTTGGTGGGTGGTAAATAGGATTGCATAGCGTAGGTTTCCACACTATCTACCCACGTTTGAGCGTAAGAAGCAATTGTAAAAAGGGAAATAAAAATAAGCGTAAACAGTCTTTTCATCATCAAAGCACGTTCAGCACCTGCTCTTTGATTTTCTCCAGTTCGTCTTTCATTTGGACGACAATTTTCTGGATTTCGGCATGATTTGCCTTAGAGCCAAGCGTGTTAATCTCTCGTCCCATTTCTTGAGAAATGAAACCGAGTTTACGACCAGCAGCTTCATCAGAATTCATGGTTTCTTCAAAGTATTTGAGGTGGGCATTAAGTCTGACCTTTTCTTCCGTCACATCAAACTTTTCGATGAAATAAACGAGTTCGTGCTCAAGTCGACTTTCGTCCAACGTAACGGTTTCTTTCAAATCATTGAAACGATCAACCATTCGCTGCCTCACGGTCTTAATTCGTTCTCCCTCGTACTGTTCAACTTGCTTCATCAAGCTGGCAATGTTGTTCAATCTATCAACCAAATCAAGTTTTAGTTGGTGGCCTTCAGCGGAACGGAACTCTTGGAAATTCTTTACCGCTTGAAACAATATGTCAATAGCTAAATCAATCTCCTCCTGCGGTTTTTCCTTGCGTTCTGACTGCATTACTTCAGGAAGTTTCAGAACACTAGCGAGTAACGAGGTTTGATCCAATCCTTGTTTATCGGCCGCAGATTTCAACATCTCAGCGTACCGACCAAACAGTTCTTGATTGATTGAAAGCATTTTATCCTCATGCACACCTTCGGCAAAAAGAGAAATATCCACCTTTCCGCGAACCAATTCTGAAGCTAATTTCTTCCGCAAATCCATTTCCTGATCTCGAATAGCTGAGTTCAATCTAAGAACAAGGTCTAGCTGTTTGCTATTTACGGATCTTACTTCTGCGGTGTAAGTAGTATGCTTATAATTGCCTTGCGCTTTTCCAAAGCCTGTCATTGATAGGATCATGGCGCAAAATTAGCAAATGGCAGAAGCTCCCCCGATAGTGATTTACACCGATGGCTCAGCCCTCGGAAACCCAGGTCCTGGTGGCTACGGAATTGTACTCGCTTTCAAAAATCAGTATAAGGAAATCTCGCAGGGTTATCGGTATACAACCAACAACAGAATGGAGCTGCTAGCCATTATTGTGGCTTTAGAAATGCTCAAGGTTTCGGACCGTGATGTGATGATTTATTCCGACAGCAAATACGTTATTGACAGCGTGGTCAAAGGCTGGGTCTTTGGTTGGGTGAAAAAGGGCTTTAAGGGAAAGAAAAACGCTGATCTGTGGAAGCGGTTTCTGCAAGTGTATCCTAGAAATAAAGTCAAATTTCAATGGGTGAAAGGACACGCTAACATTCCCGGTAATGAGCGTTGCGATGTGTTAGCCGTGGCCGCTGCCAATAAGAAATCGGCTCATTTGGTGGATGAGGGCTACGAAGCTGAAAACAAGCCTAAAGGCCTATTCTAATCAGGAAAGGCCTGTAATCTTCCCGTCATTATCAATGTCCATTCCTTCAGATGCTGGAACGGCTGGAAG
>DMRV01000001.1 GCA_003456455.1 Flavobacteriales bacterium | reverse complement strand
TAAATTAGGGGTTCGTCATGAATCCCTTTTTTATTTCCCCATGAACCCAAACTTCATTCTTCTTGCAATTCCAATTTTTCTGCTGACTATAGTCGGAGAGTTACTGCATAACTACATCAAAAAAGGAGGGAAGGACTTCAATTTTGAGGATAGCATTACCAATCTAAACATAGGAATAGGAAGTCAAGCGGTTGGTGCTTTGACCAAGTCGTTTCTGTTGATGCTATTCATTTGGATTCATGGAAATTTTCGACTTTTCACGCTCGAATTCACGTGGTATAACACGCTCATCTGCATTGTTCTTTTCGATTATATCTACTACTGGGCACATCGCTGGGGACATGAATGGAATATTTTCTGGGGAGCGCATATAGTGCATCATCAAAGTGAAGAATACAATCTTACCGTAGCGCTCAGACAGAGTTGGTTTCACAATTTATTGGCGTTTCCGCTGTTCTTGCCAATTCCCCTACTTGGTTTCGATATGCTAAGCTTTGGCGTGGCAGCTGGTTTGGTTACGCTCTATCAGTATTGGATTCATACCAAGGCAATTGATCATATGCCCAAGTGGTTTGAGATGATTTTCAATTCACCTACGCATCATCGTGTTCATCATGCAACTAATGCGCAATACCTAGATCATAACTATGCCGCAACATTCATCTTTTGGGATAAGTTGCACGGCACTTACATTGAAGAAGTTGAAGAGCCGGTTTATGGCATTACAACACCGCTTAATAGCTTGAACTCAGTTTGGGCCAATTTCCATTTTTATGCAGAAATGTGGGAGGGTAGTAAGCGATTGAAAACTGTTCGAGAAAAATTAGCGCTCATTTTCCGAGGGCCAGAATATCTAGGTCGACTGCTTAGTCAGGTTTCTGAGGGCACAAAGAAAGTATCGACAGTTATGGAGAAATATTCAACCGACATTCCTTTGCATCTCAAAGTTTATGTCGGTCTTCAGTTTCTGTTGCTGATTTATTTCTTGACGGCATACATGGGACAATTTGAAAATCTGACGCTGTTTTATCAAGTAGCGTTCTTCTTCCTAATCTGCTTGAGCACACTATCTACAGGCGCTATTTTGGAAAACAAGCCATGGTTTTACATAGTAGAAATTGCACGTTATCTCATGTTCGTGCCGCTGTACAATCTTTGTTATCACAGCTATTTCTCAGATTGGTACAATATCACATTGCCAGTTTCTATCGCAGCATCAGTAATATTTACTTTCTGGATGTTGGCCGATTTGTATATGAGGAGGTTGAAGCCGAGAATGGTTCACTGACCCAACAAAAACATACATGGCCGCTTGTGAAGGTCAATCTTCTCAGCTTTCCATTCGGCAACCGCAAGTGTTTTAATTTGCTCAGTTTCTAGTGTAATATCTACAGCAACGCACAGCTTGTGTTTGGCGTTGCAGCTTTTTAGAATATCGTCAAACAGATGCTGGTTGCGATATGGCGTTTCCATAAAGATTTGCGTGAAACCAGATCGGGAAACCAATGAGTCCAAATCACGGAGCTTTTTGATTCGTTCCTTTTTGTCAATTGGCAAGTAGCCGTTAAACGTAAATCCTTGTCCGTTCAGTCCACTTGCCATTAGGCCGAGTAGGATAGAGGAAGGTCCAATTAACGGTTGAACCTTTATGTTATAAAGATGCGCCTCCGCCATTAGAATCTGACCTGGATCAGCAACGCCAGGGCAACCAGCCTCAGACATAATTCCAACGTCCTCTCCTTGAATCAAGAGTTCAATTGGTCGAGAAATCTCGTCACGCTTCGTGCGTTTGTCCAAAAGAATCAATTCCAATTGGTCAAAATCGCGCTTGTTTCCTGTAGAACGGATGAATCGTCTAGCAGTTTTTTCATTCTCGACCACCAAGTATTTCAACTCTTCTAATAATCGAAGGTTGAGTGCTGGAAACAAACGATCATTGTTTGTTTCTCCCATCGAAACGGGAATTAAGAAAAGTGTTCCTGTGCTCATTTAAGTTCTTTTAGAAAAGCATCGCAAGCGTAATCGAGCAAGTCGTAAACACGTCCAAAACCATCATCATAGTATGGGTCTGGAACGGCTTTGCCTTTTACTTCGTTTCCGAAATCCAACATTAGATGGACTTTGGATTTGTCATTTTCATTTCTCGCAACTGCCAACACGTTTGTCTGGTTGGATGAATCCATGACCATGATGTAATCGAATTCATCAAAATCAGATGCCGAAAATTGTCTAGAACGCTGGTCAGAAATATCAATTCCGTTAACCCACATTTCTTCCATTGCTCTGCCATCAGGCTTTTCGCCTTGATGCCAATTTGAAGTTCCAGCACTGTCTATAAAAAGGTCAAGGCCCAAAATTTGGGCCTTGTGTTTGAGAATGCCTTCAGCCATAGGACTTCGGCAAATATTTCCGAGACAAACCATTAACACGCGATGCGTGGACATGGCTTACGACAGTTTTATCTTCTTATCAAGATCAGCGATGTAACCGCGGAACTGCTTGTCGGTTTCAATCAAGTTGTTTACTGTACGATAAGCGTGAAGCACTGTTGCGTGGTCTTTGCCGCCACATTGCGCTCCAATTGTAGCTAAGGATGCTTTAGTCATGTTCTTAGCGTAGAACATCGCAATTTGACGAGCCTGAACAACCTCGCGCTTACGCGTTTTCGATTTCATCAATTCAATTGGCATATCGAAGTAATCTGAAACCACTTTCTGAATGTAATCGATGCTGATTTCGCGAGCTGTGTTCTTCACAAACTTGTCAATCATCTGCTTGGCTAAATCCAAGTTGATAGATTTTTTGTTTAGCGAAGCTTGTGCAAGAAGAGAAATCATAGCCCCTTCTAGTTCGCGAATGTTGGTTGTAATGCTGTAAGCAAGGTATTCCAATACTTCCTCAGGAAGTTCAATTCCATCCTGATAAATCTTCTTTCTAAGAATGGCGATTCTCGTTTCCAATTCTGGAGACGAAAGATCTGCAGCTAATCCCCATTTGAAACGAGAAAGAAGTCGTTGCTCAACTCCTTGCATTTCCACAGGAGCTTTATCACTGGTTAAAACCAACTGCTTTCCGTTTTGGTGCAGGTGATTGAAAATATGGAAGAACACATCTTGTGTCTTTTCTTTTCCAGCCAAGAACTGAACATCATCCATAATAAGTACATCTATCATCTGATAGAAATGCACAAAATCATTGTGGCTGTTGTTTTTTACCGCATCAATAAATTGATGCGTGAATTTCTCTGACGACACATAAAGAACAGTCTTCGAAGGGTCTTTCTCTTTAATCTCAATTCCGATAGCGTGCGCCAAGTGCGTTTTCCCAAGTCCAACTCCACCGTAAAGCAGGAGAGGGTTGAATGCGGTTCCGCCAGGTTTGTTTGCAACAGCATATCCAGCAGAACGTGCTAGACGGTTGCA
>DMRV01000464.1 GCA_003456455.1 Flavobacteriales bacterium | reverse complement strand
TGAAACAAACTGGATAATCGAATCCATTTACCGCTTCGCGAATAATCTCTTCTGCCGTTTTCCCGAAAGGAATGGCGTTGTCATTCATGTCGCTCATTCCGCCAACAATCAAACCTTTTAGGTTGGCTAGTTTCCTGTTCCGCTTCATGTTCATCATCATACGATCGATGTGATACAGATATTCGTCTAAATCTTCTAGGAATAGAATCTTGCCATCTGTGTTAATGTCTGATTCTGAACCGAGAATAGAATAAATCACCGACAAGTTTCCACCAACTATTTCGCCTTCCATCTTTCCAATTCTATTGAGAGGATGAGAAGAAAAATTATAATTCGGCAATTCTCCTTTTAGTGAATTAATGAGTGTGGTTATCTGCAAGTGATCTTCCGGCAAGTCTTTCATGCTCAGCGGCATAGAACTATGTAAAGTGGCTACTCCGCAATTCTGGTTAATGTGCGCGTGCAAAACAGTAATGTCACTAAAGCCACACAACCATTTCGGGTGTTTCTGGAACTCAGTAAAGTCGAGTTTATCAATCATTCTGACGGTTCCGTATCCGCCACGGGCGCAGAGAATGGCGTTAATGTCTGGGTCATCCAACATGCGTTGCATATCAGCTGCACGATCTTCATCACTACTCGCAAATTGATTTTCAGCGCCAAACATTCGCTGACCAGTTCTCACCTTAAACCCAGCATCGGCCAGAATGCCAACGGTTGGTTCGAGTTCTTCCCAGGTTAGTTTTCGGGCTGTGGCTACAATTCCAATGGTGCTGCCCTCTTTGAGAAATGGTGGTATAATCATGCTTTGGTTGAATACTATCTTTGCGCCCTCAAAATAAACGCTTTGACCGCATACAAACGACATCTTATTACGGCCGCCTTACCTTATGTTAACGGGCCAATCCATTTGGGACACTTGGCTGGAGCCTATTTACCATCTGACATTTACGTAAAGTATATGCGTTTAAAGGGCGAAGATGTGTTGTTCGTTTGTGGCTCAGATGAGCACGGTGCAGCCATCACTTTGCGTGCTAAAAAAGAGGGTGTCTCACCACAAGAAATTGTGGATAGATATGATGCACTATGTAAGAAAGCATTTGTAGATTTTGGGATAGATTTTGACGTTTACGATCGCACTTCTTCAGAACTGCACCACGAAACTGCATCAAACTACTTTCTGGAGTTGTTGGAAAAAGATGCGTTTTCGGTAAAAGAAAGTGAACAATATTTTGACGAAGAGGCACAGCAGTTTTTAGCTGACAGATACATTACTGGAACATGTCCAAAATGTAACCACGATGCCGCGTTTGGCGATCAGTGTGAAAACTGTGGTAGTACGCTGAGCCCAAATGATTTGATAAACCCTAAGTCAACGTTGAGCGGAAACGCGCCTGTAATGAAAACCACCACGCATTGGTATTTACCTATGCAAGACCATGAAAAGTGGCTGAAGGAATGGATTAATGATGGAACATTGGATGGGAAACCACATCACAATCCGAAGGAGTGGAAAAACCATGTAATTGGACAATGCAACTCTTGGATTGATGGTGGTTTACAGCCACGTGCCATGACTAGAGACCTGGATTGGGGGGTTAAAGTTCCAGTAAAAGGCGCAGAAGGAAAAGTGCTTTACGTTTGGCTAGATGCTCCAATTGGCTACATTTCAGCCACTAAAAAATGGGCAGCCGAAAACGGCAAAAACTGGAAAACGTATTGGCAAGATGAAGAAACCCGTTTAATTCATTTCATCGGTAAAGACAACATCGTGTTTCACACCATCATTTTCCCGATTCTACTAAAAGCGCACGGAGATTATATTCTTCCTGATAACGTTCCGGCTAATGAATTCTTGAACCTAGAGGGACAGAAGCTTTCTACTTCGCGCAATTGGGCGGTTTGGTTGCACGAGTATTTGGAGGATTATCCGGATAGAATCGATGCCTTGCGATATGTGATTACATCCATCCTACCAGAAAACAAGGACTCTGAGTTTACATGGAAGGATTTCCAAGCCAGAAACAACAACGAATTAGTAGCCATTTTGGGCAACTTCGTCAACAGGGCTGTTGTTCTTACGCACAAATATTTTGATGGGAAAGTTCCTACTTCCGAGTTTGACCAAGATGTTTTGCAAGAAGTTGAGTCTCATTATCAGAAAGTTGCTTCAAGCTTAGACAAGTTTAGCTTCCGGCAAGCACTTGCTGAGGCAATGAACGTAGCTAGAATTGGCAATAAGTACTTAGCAGATAATGAACCTTGGAAGACAATCAAAACAGACGAAAGTGCGGCCAAGAAAGTGATTGCGACCTCACTGGTTATTGCAGAACATTTGAAGAACATATTAGCGCCATTCCTCCCAAATACGTCTGAAAAGTTGGCTTCTATTTTAAATGTTTCTGGTGCAAACTGGAATGCAAATGTGGAGCTGATTGAAGGACATCAACTCAATAAAGCCGAATTGCTTTTTACCCGTTTTGAAGATGAAGATGTTGAGCGACAAGTAAACAAGCTAAAAGAGGCTTCAGCTGCGGCCAAAACGGTTGAATTGGAACCAGCC
>DMRV01000116.1 GCA_003456455.1 Flavobacteriales bacterium | reverse complement strand
GGCTACGCTACACCCCGAAACTTTCGGCTTTCAATGCTTGCAATTGCATTTGGTAACCATCCCAATATTTTGTGGCGGAGAGAGGGGGATTCGAACCCCCGGTACGGTCACCCGTACACATGTTTAGCAAACATGCGGTTTCAGCCACTCACCCACCTCTCCAATGTTTAAAGAACCAAATTCTAAAGGTGCTTAAACACCTTTTGAGAGCGGGCTGCAAAAGTATAAATACTTTTATTTCCAGCAACCCTATTTTCAAGGAAATGTCTGACCCGCAAATAAGACGTTTATCAACCCTATTCAATTGAAGCTAACATCCATCTAATGTTATATTTGCATATTCATCAATCAGCACCCTAAAAATGAACTTGAAACGTAACAGAAATGTATTTATCGGACTTGCCGTATTGGGCAGTTCTATCCTTGGTTTATCCTCTTGTGGAGATGGTGGCAGTGGGGACGATTCGGTAGACACAGGGGATAATAAGATTGCTGAGGTTGGTGCGCTAACCTATGTTGATGTACCAGATGCAATAGACTTTAAAGCAGACTGGTCCACCGAAAACACAGTTGTATTTCATGTTATTGGAGAGCCAGACGACATGCACCCCACCAATGGAAATTCTGCAACGCGCTCTTTCCTACATGGCTACACGCAACATTACGTGGTTGGAAGCGACCTTATAGAGTTGAAAGGAGGAAGGCCAGATGTGATTAAGGCAATGCCTGAGATTTCTGATGATGAGCTTTCTTTTACCTACGAGTTGCGTGATGAACCAACTTGGGATGATGGAACCCAACTTACCGTGCAAGATGTCATCTTCTCTTTTAAAGCGGTAAAATGTCCGCTCACCAATAATCCACATTCAAAACCATATGTAGAGAATTTGGAAGAGATTATTGTTGATGCCGAGAACCCTAGAAAGTTTACTCTTAAAATGAAGAAGAAATACATTCAGAACGTTGTATTTCTTACCGATTACCCTTTACTGCAAGAAAGCTATTGGGACCCAAACAAGACCATGCGCGAATACACTTTCGCACAGTTTGATGATGAGAATTTTAATGCTGGCGAAAAAACTGATTTGAATACTTGGGCAACGGAGTTCAATGACCCAAAATATAGCCGTAAACCTGAATTTTTAGTTGGAATGGGGGCTTACAAATGGTCTGAATGGAAGCCAGGACAGTCTTACACGTTGATTAGAAAAGAAAATCATTGGACACAGAGTTTGACAGACCCAACGCCTTATGAAACCGCATATCCTGAAAGAATAATTTTCAAAATCAATTCGGATCCAAACTCGCAAGGGTTGGAGTTTAAAACACAAGCGTTAGATGCATCAACAAATCTGTCTACAAAAAAACTGATGGAATTGCAGGAAGACGCCACCTTTAATGAGAACTACCACTCGCGTTTTACCAATACATACAACTACGGCTACATGGCGTTCAACTGTAGGCCTGATGGTGTTGAGCACAAAAAACTCTTTGATGACAAACGAGTGCGAAGAGCTGTAGCCATGCTCATATCTGTAGACGAGTTTAATATCGTTCTCAACAATGGAAAAAACACCCGTATGGTGGGGCCAGTTTCTCCTCTAAAGAAAGAATACAACAGCGACCTACCTTTAATAGAAAGAGATTTGGAAGGGGCGAAAAAGCTACTTGAAGAAGCAGGCTGGACAGACACAGACGGAGACAACGTTCTTGATAAGGTAATTGATGGTGAGAAATTAAGCTTTGAGTTTGACCTTGCCTACATGACAACCTCAGTAACTTGGAAAGATCAGGCTCAAATGATTGCCGAAGCTGTTTATGAAGCTGGACTTAAGTGTAATATTTCACCTTTAGATTTTGCTATTCATTACGACAATGCGCGAAACCACAAATTTGACGCAATGCTCGCAGCTTGGGCTGGTTCTTCCGTTCCCGAAGATTTTACTCAGATTTGGCATTCAGAATCTTGGGCTTCAAAAGGCTCAAACTTTACTGGATTTGGTAATGCTGAAAGTGATGCATTGATTGATTCGGTTAAGTATGTACTTGACATGGAAGTTAGAATCCCAATGGTAAAACAGCTACAGGAAATGATTTATGACGAACAACCTTACGTGTTCTTCACTTCTTCAACAAGAAGAAATGCCATTCACAAACGATTCGGAAATGCTGACATGTATTTCGAGCGTCCGGGTGTACTCGTAAACAACCTTAAGTTGCTTAGTGGAGGTTCTATTGCCGCACCTAGCGCTGAAGCAAACTAATTTTATTTTGGTTCACGGTTCATGCTGAAATATGTCCTTCGTAGAATTCTAGTGTTCATTCCAACACTAATTGCCATTACTCTTTTGGGTTTTGTCATTATGGTGTCCGCTCCTGGTGACCCCGTGGAGCGTATGGTTGTAGCCGCGCAGGCTGGTGGAGAAATCGGCTCTCAAACTGCTAATCAAGTTGAGCAGAAGAAATTTTGGAGTAGAAAACTCGGTCTCGACCTTCCAATTTTCTATCTCAGCCTAAACACAATGGCGCAGAGCGATACGCTCTACAAAATTTACGACAAGAACGAACAGGAATCCCTTTCTCGTTTGACGAGCGAATATGGAAACTGGCCTGCTATCAGCGATTATTTTTCGTCTGTAGTTGCTTTGCATAATGCCCATTCAAGCTTAAAAATTGACAGTTCCACTGCTTTTGGCTACGATTTGAGTGTATTTAAGGAAGACGTAAACACAAGCTTTTTTGAATCTTCTTCTCTTAAAGCAGCGTACAGCTTGGTTGTAATTGAATCGAAATTTGCAAAGTTGGAGGAATTGTATTCTAAGCCATACATGGAACCTTTAAAAGACGAGTTGGACATTGTAAAAAGCAAGTTTACAGCAGTTCAGGAAACCGCAACACCTTGGAAAAAATATATCCCAGTTCTTAATGTATATCCTAAAAACCAGTATCACCGTTGGATTTTTGGCGATGGAAACTGGCTAACAGGAAAAGGAGCAGAATTCACAGATGGAATTGTTAGAGGGGATTTTGGAACTTCGTACACAACCAAAATGCCGATACAAGAAGTAATTGGAATCAAGATTTTCTGGTCGTTCTTCTTTAGTATGGTGTCGGTTTTTCTCGCTTACCTTATCAGCATTCCTCTTGGAATTCAGGCCGCGGTGCATAAAGATTCGTTATTTGACAGAGTAACAACAGTTTTACTTTTCATCCTTTATTCATTACCAAGTTTCTTTGCAGCCACCGTTATGTTAATGTGGTTTGCCAACCCTGATGTACTTCACTGGTTCCCTGCTTCTGGTGTAGAACCCGTTCGTGGTTTCTCTCCTGATGCTGGTTTCTTTGAAAGATGGTGGGAGCGCATCCCGTTCTTAGTTCTTCCTATTATTTCTTACACCTACGGATCGTTTGCATTTCTTTCAAGAATTATGCGCGTTTCCATGCTAGAAATTGTGAATCAGGATTAC
>DMRV01000378.1 GCA_003456455.1 Flavobacteriales bacterium | reverse complement strand
GAGAACATGATTTTTGCCTATTTCTTAGGCATGTGTTCTTATTTGGCAGTAAGTAAAACAGTAAAGACTGGAGTTGGTCTTGGAGCTGCGGTCATCTTTGTTTTGGGAATTACTGTTCCTGTAAACTACATGCTAGAGAACTACATTCTCAAGGAAGGAGCTCTTTCTTGGTTAGGGCCACAATTTGCTACCATGGATTTGAGCTTTCTTAGCTTCATTATGTTCATCGCCATTATCGCATCTATGGTTCAATTGGTGGAGATGATTGTTGAGAAATTTGCTCCTGCTTTGTATGCGTCACTGGGTATTTTCTTGCCGCTTATCGCAGTAAACTGTGCCATTCTTGGTGGTGCACTGTTTATGCAAGAGCGTCAGTATTCAAACATTGGTGAGGCAACCGTATTCGGACTGGGTTCTGGGGTTGGTTGGTTTTTAGCCATCGTTGCCATTGCAGCAATTAGAGAAAAAATCCGTTATTCCAATGTACCAGCTCCTTTGCGAGGTCTCGGAATTACTTTCATTATCACAGGGTTGATGGGCATTGCGTTCATGAGCTTCATGGGAATCGAACTTTAAAGAACTTAACAGCTAACGACCATGGTTCTATTAAGCACAGGAACAGTTATCGGGGTAAGCGTAGTCGTTTTCCTCATTATCATCTTCATGTTGGTTTCGCTTTTGCTTTTCGCGAAGGCTAAACTTGCTCCATCTGGCCCAGTTAAACTGGACATTAATGGCGAAGTTGTAGAAGTTGAATCAGGAGGAACCATTCTTGGAACCCTCGGAAATCAAAAGATTTTCCTTCCATCAGCTTGCGGTGGAGGTGGTACTTGCGCCATGTGTAAGTGTCAGGTATTTGAAGGTGGTGGCGAAATTCTTCCTACAGAAGCACCTTATTTCTCAAGAAAAGAGATTGCTGATAACTGGAGGCTTGGATGCCAAGTGAAGGTAAAGCAGGATATGAAAATCGGAATTCCAGAAGAGATTTTCGGTATTAAGGAATTTGAGGCAACGGTTGTTTCTAACTACAACGTAGCTACATATATCAAGGAATTTGTAGTTGAGATTCCTCAAGATATGGACTATGAAGCTGGTGGTTATATCCAGATTAATATTCCAGCATGTGAGGTGAAGTTCTCTGATATGGATATTGCAGCCCACCCTACTGATCATCCGGGAGAGCCAGATAAGTTTGAGAAAGATTGGAGTGAAGGACCATTCGGAATGCGTGGACTTGTGATGAAGAATGACGAAGAAGTTATTCGTGCTTACTCCATGGCTTCTTACCCTGCCGAAGGGCGAAACATTATGCTTAACGTTCGTGTTGCTGCGCCACCTTTCGACAGAGCAAACAACAAATGGGCTGACATCAACCCAGGTATTGCTTCTTCGTACATTTTTAACTTGAAAAAAGGCGATAAGTGTAAGATTTCAGGACCGTACGGTGAGTTCTTCATCAAGCCAGGTGATGCAGAAATGCTTTACATTGGAGGTGGTGCAGGAATGGCACCTATGCGTTCGCACATCTATGAGTTGTTTAGAACCTTAGAAACAGGACGTAAAGTTTCTTACTGGTACGGTGGTCGTTCAAGAGCAGAATTGTTCTATATCCACTATTTCAGAGACATTGAAAAGCGATTCCCAAATTTCAAGTTCTACATGGTTCTTTCTGATGCCAAGCCAGAAGATAACTGGGTAGAGAAGAAAGACATCAACGATCCAGAGGGTGACGGATTTGTTGGCTTTGTGCACAACCAAGTAATAGAGCAATATTTAAGCAAGCACGACTCTCCAGAAGATATTGAGTTCTACTTCTGTGGGCCTCCAATGATGAACCAAGCTGTACTGAAAATGTGCGATGATTGGGGCGTTCCACCAGAGAACGTAGCATTTGATGACTTTGGAGGATAATCTGAAAAACTAAAAGTTAGAAAGCCTTGATAGTAACATATCAAGGCTTTTTTCGTTAGCAGCTATTGGTTTTAATAAGTCGTGAAAAAATGAAGTATAAGTTTGTTGTTCTACTGTTAGTGTTGGCTACATCTTATTCCCTTCAAGCGAAGAAGAATGAGCCAATTACTGAGAACGCAGATTCTCTTGCGGTTCAATCAGACACACTTGTCAGCCTAGCAACATCACTTCTTGGAGTCCCTTACCGTTATGGCGGCATCACGCCAGAACAAGGTTTCGATTGCAGCGGATTTGTGAAATATGTATTCTCCAATTTTGGCTTTGATATTCCGCGTACGACAATTGAGATTGCGAATTATGGAGAGGAAATTCACGTGGATAGCTGCAAGAAGGGCGACATAATTCTATTCTCTGGTCGGAACAAAGAAAAACGTCCAATCGGTCATGATGGAATAATCATCAGTGATGTAAATGAGCCGCTGGAGTTTATTCATAGCGCCACTAGTAATAACCGTGGAATAGTCATTACAGCCTATGATGCACTGGATTATTACAAGAACAGGTTTGTGAAGGTGATTCGGGTTTTGGGCCTTTAAATCCATTTGTAGTTAGGCCTTGTCTACTATTTTTGCTGTAATGAGAAACGTCTTGATTTTTGCAGCAATGCTGCTATTGGCAGCTTGTTCTTCCCAGGTTCGTAAAGAAGCAACTGGGTTTACTCAGGGCACAACTTATTCCGTAATATACTTCAACGGGGGACAAGATTTACAGTATCAGATTGATAGTTTGCTACTCTCGTTCGACCGTGTTCTTTCCACCTATCAAGAGAGTAGTTACATCAGCAAATGGAATCGGAATGAACATTCCTCCTTAAAGCAGCCTCAATTGTTTAAGGAAGTACTTAAACGAGCTTTAGATATTAATGAACTCAGCAATGGTGCTTTTGACATCACTGTTTCACCATTAATGAAATATTGGTTTGAAAACGATTGGAAAGTTTCTCAAATGGATTCCGCTAAAGTGGACAGCCTGATGCAGTTCGTTGGGATGAAATCTGTGGTTTTGGACGGTCAAGATTATGAAAGAACGAATCCGCAAACACAATTAGATGTTAACGCCATTGCACAAGGTTATTCTGTAGATGTACTAGCGCGTTACTTGGAAAGTCTTGGCATATTCAATTACCTGGTGGAAATAGGAGGGGAGGTTCGAACAAATGGAACTAAACTTAATGAAGAAGCTTGGAAAGTTGGAATTGATGTTCCGAAAGAGGGTAGCTCTGAAAATCGAGAATTGGCTATGTCTGTTGACTTGAACAATAAAGCACTAGCTACTTCTGGTAACTATCGCAAGTTTGTAGAGATAGATGGCGTGAAGTATGGTCATTCACTTAATCCGATTACCGGATACCCCGCAAAAACCGATGTGCTGAGCGCCACCATTATAGCAGATGATTGCATGACTGCTGATGCCTTGGCTACTGCCTGTATGGTAATGGGATTTGACGATTCTAAAAAATTACTCCTTGAACAAAGTGATTTTGAAGGCGTACTCATTTATTCGGATAGCGAGGGAACGCATACTTGGATGTCGGAAGGGGTGAAGTATAATACGGTGGAATCTACTGATAAATGATTGCTTCGGACGCAAAGAACAAATGGTTTGTTCTGGTTGGGCTGATAGTCTTATCGCTCGTTTTTCATACTTATAACTTGGATTTTGCTTCGTATGACCTTGATGAAGCTGTGCATATATGGCATGCTCAGAAGACGTACGCGGAAGTAATTGAGCAAAGTTCTAACGATCCCAATCCTCCGGTTTATAATCTCATTCTTTCTACTTGGGTAAAATTGTTTGGGGTAAGTGAATGGACCACGAGGTTCTTTAGTGTTTTAATGGGAGTTCTTGGTGTTGGAGTTATGTTTCTAATCGCATCAAGAAATTTTGGTTTAGCGGTGGGAATCACTGCAGCGTTGTTTTATTGTTTTTCGCCTATTCAATTCAGATTCACCCATTTAGCTCGTCCGTATTCGATGCTTATGATTACAGTATTACTGTCTTATGGGATGTTGATGGAGTGTATTAAACGGCCTAAGACTATAAAGCTGTTCTTGTATTATCTCTCTACCGTTTTGATGATTTATGTCCACCCAACTTCGGTTTTCAATATTCCAGCTCAAGGGCTGATTATCATTCTTTTAGGCTTTAAAGAACCACGAAGAGTGATGACCCTTTTGGCAACCCTAGTTGCGGCCTTCTTATCATTTGGAATTTGGATGCTGGCCATACCGTATTTTGAACGAAATGATTCAATGTGGTTCGGACCGCCAGATTGGAATGCTGTCTACTATGTGATTGAGAAGTTTTATGGCAGTTGGAAGATTCTTTTATTGCAAGGAGGAATTCTATTAGCTCTAGTGGTTCAGGTGATTTTGGGGAAAAGCAAGGTGAATAAAACCTACTTGACTTTAATAGCTATTTGGATTGTAGTGCCTTTTGTGGCGAGCGTAACGTTTTCCTACGTTATAAAACCAGTTTTTCAAGACAAGTATATACTTACAGTACAGCCTGCAATTATACTCTTGCTGGCGTATACCATTCATGCTTTAGGCAATCGTTTAGTGCAAATAGTGTTGGGTATCGGTGTAGTGGTTGTTCTATTTCAGTCTACCAAAATTGAGCCTTCTACTGAGGGAGATTGGAAACACGCTGTTGAATATGTAAAGCCGTTGCACACTGAAAACAGTTTAGTCTTCATAGACCCATGGTATGAGTTTAGAACCTTTAGTTATTACTTCGATAGGCATGCGTACGAAGTGCCAGACAGTACCTTAAAAATACTTGTTTCAAAAGGGGCCACTACTGCTTGGCATGATGTGTATGATACCATTGCTGGAAATTCTAGAACCAAAGTCGTGCACGTTTTTCGGGCACACCAAGGGGCTGTAAAACCCTCTATAGATATAGAGCAATTAGAGACTTTGGCAACACTAGTTGCTGAAAAGTCATTTGC
>DMRV01000127.1 GCA_003456455.1 Flavobacteriales bacterium | reverse complement strand
GGTGATTTACTTACTCCGGATAGCCTCAACTGGGCTAAGTCTAGAAGCTAAATACGCAGGAATAATCCCTGCAACCAGTCCGATAGAAACGGATATTCCAATTCCTGTAATGATATTGGAAATGGTGAGGTAGATATTTACATCTAGTGCTGCAGATGCAATAAAGGTCAGCACATAAACGATGATAAGTCCAGCCACTCCTCCCAATAGACTTAGGAAAATTGCTTCGGCCAAAAACTCCATCATGATGAACCAGTTCTTTGCACCAAGGGACTTTTCAATTCCAATAAGATGAGTTCGTTCTTTTACAGAAACGAACATAATATTGGCAATACCAAAGCCTCCCACAAGGATGGAAAACCCTCCAATGATTGTTCCTGCAATGTTTAGAATCTGAAAAAGACTTTCTAGTGATTTTGAAAGGAGGCTAATCTCATTCAGCGCGAAATTATCATCAGCCAGAGGCTTCAATCTGCGAATACTACGCATAATTCCTTGCAGTTCATCCATTAACTCTTCGGTTTCAACACCATCTTTAGCTTTTACCATAACCAGCGGATTTGAACCTCTTCTGTCAATGCGCATTACCTGCCGTGCAAAGTTCATTGGCATCAAAAGTTGGTTGTCTACAGAGTTTCCGAAAACACTTTCTCCTTCTACCCCAAAAACTCCGATTACAATTAGTTTTCGCCCAAAAACAAGGACAGACTCTCCAATAGGGTCGCTTTCTCCAAACAAGCCTTGTGAAATTACCATTCCGATAATACACACGTTTTTCCCAACGCTCGACTCGGCCATTGTGAAATACCTGCCTGAAAGAATATCGAAGGATTTAATCCTATCATAGTCATGCGTTACAGCAACAATACTTACATTTTCGGCCGAGTTGGAGGCGTATTTAACCGTTCTGGTTTTAGATGCCATAAACACCACAGCTTCAGCAGCATTACTCCTCCGTTGTACTTCCTTAAAATCCTTTAAATCTGCTTCTGGTCGTTGCCAATATTTCCACCATTGCTGCATGGCGCCCGTATCCCAAGGCCATTTTTGAATATAAACAGTGTTGTCTCCGAGTGATTGAATATTGTCTTTAATATTCTTTTCCATTGAATCGACCAAGGTGAAGACAGTGATGATGGCCATAATACCAATGGTAATGCCCAATAACGAAAGTATAGTTCGCAGCTTGTTGCCAACTAACGAGTTCCAAGCCATCTTCAGACTTTCGCTAAATAGCTTGAAAAAAATAATCATTCGCTGTTGAAAACTTCGGTGGAAATGCCTTTTGACTACGCGACAAAGGTAACTGAATTGTGCAAAAAAGGCTAACTTTAACGTGCTTGGTAAAAAGACCCGAAACCCTAGATTTTATTGGAGTTAAGAGCCTTTCGGAGAGGATTTTCCAGCTTTTTTATTTGTCAAATTTCTAAGAGAATAGAGTGGGTAACAAGACCATAAAAAATGCGCTTATCTCCGTTTTTCACAAAGAAGGACTGGAGGCAATCGTTAAGCAGCTTATCAAGCACGGAATAAACGTTTATTCCACAGGAGGGACGCAAACGTATTTGGAACAATTCGATATCGATGTTTTTCCTGTTGAAGACTTGACATCTTATCCATCTATCTTGGGAGGACGAGTTAAAACCCTTCACCCGAAGGTTTTTGGAGGAATACTGAGTCGAAGAGAAAATGAGTATGATACTATTCAGTTGGAGGAATATGATATTCCCGAGATTGACCTTGTAATTGTGGATTTGTATCCATTTGAAGATACGGTGGCGAGCGGTGCTCCTGAGGAAGACATCATTGAGAAAATTGACATTGGCGGAATTTCACTAATACGAGCGGCAGCAAAGAATTTCAAGGATGTGGTGATTGTTCCTTCTAAAGATTACTATGAGCCGCTTACTGATTTGTTGAAAAAATCCGCAGAAACAACGTTAGATCAGCGCAAGGAATTTGCTACAGCTGCGTTTGCGGTTTCATCACATTACGACACGGTCATTCATGGCTATTTCGCTCGAAATGGATTTGTGTACCGTGAAATGCAGACCAAAGAGCTTCGCTACGGAGAAAACCCACATCAGCAGGGGCTTTTTCATGGTAACATTTCGCTGCTTTTTGATCAGATATGTGGAAAGGAACTGAGCTATAATAATCTGCTTGATATTGATGCAGCTGTGAACCTAATTGCTGACTTTGACGAGACTACGTTTGCTATACTTAAACATAATAATGCTTGCGGTTTGGCAAGCCGCCCGAGGTTGATTGATGCTTGGAAGGCTGCATTGGCAGGAGATCCAGTTTCGGCTTTTGGTGGTATTCTTATAACCAATGTACGAGTTGATGAAGAAACAGCCACCGAAATGAACAAATTGTTTTATGAGGTTGTAATTGCACCTTCTTACAGCAAAGGAGCATTAGCTATCCTGCAAAAGAAAAAGAACCGCGTTATTCTTATTCAGAAGCCATGCGAGTTTCCAAATCGACAGTTTCGTTCTTTGCTCAATGGAGTGTTGGAGCAAGACAAGGATATGAGTACGCAAACCTCTTCTGATATGGAATCGGTAACATATCGTAAGCCAACTGACACGGAATATGAAGATTTAGCATTTGCTAACAAATTGGTGAAGCATACAAAGTCAAATACTATCGTTCTTGCAAAGGATAAACAGTTGTTGGCTAGCGGCTGCGGAATGACTTCGCGCGTTGATGCGTTGAAATTCGCTATTACTAAAGCCAATTCTTTTCAGTTTGATTTGAATGGGGCCGTAATGGCATCAGATGCGTTCTTCCCATTCCCAGACTGTGTTGAAATAGCACATAACGAAGGTATTGATGTTGTGATTCAGCCGGGTGGTTCAATCAAAGACGGACAGTCTATTGAGTACTGTAACAATAATGGGATGGCCATGGTGGTTACAGGGGTAAGACATTTTAAACATTAACAAATGGGTTTTTTCGATTACTTCAAACAGGAAATTGCAATTGACCTCGGAACGGCCAATACGCTCATTATCTTCAACGACAAGGTTGTGGTTGATGAGCCTTCGATTGTCGCCAAAAATATTCAAACAGGCAAGATTGTAGCTATTGGGAAGAAAGCCCAGCAGATGCATGGTAAGACCCACAAAAATATCGAGACTATCAGGCCATTAAAGGATGGCGTGATTGCCGATTTTGAGGCTGCGGAGCAGATGATTTCCGGGATGATTAAAATGATTAATCCGGGGCGCAGGTACTTTTTCCCGCCACAAATCAGAATGGTAATCTGTATTCCTTCGGGAATTACTGAAGTGGAAAAGCGTGCAGTACGTGACTCCGCAGAACATGCTGGAGCGAAGGATGTAAGATTAATTCACGAGCCGATGGCAGCAGCAATCGGAATTGGGATTGATGTAGAGGAGCCGATGGGCAATATGATTATTGACATAGGCGGTGGTACAAGTGAAATTGCGGTTATCGCTTTGGGCGGAATTGTCTGTGACCGATCTATTCGAACCGCTGGTGACGACTTTACTGCTGATATTGAAGACTACATGCGTAGACAGCACAATATTCTCATTGGAGAACGTTCTGCCGAACGCATTAAAATTGAAGTTGGTTCCGCACTAACAGAGCTGGAAAATCCTCCACCAGATTATGCGGTTCATGGGCGAGATTTAATGACCGGAATTCCTAAGGAAATCACTGTTTCTTATCAGGAGGTAGCACACGCCTTGGACAAGTCTATTACTAAAATTGAGACAGCAATTCTCAATAACTTGGAAATGACGCCACCAGAACTTTCGGCCGATATTTACCGAACGGGTCTTTACTTAGCTGGAGGCGGTTCTATGCTGCGCGGTTTGGATAAGCGTATTT
>DMRV01000296.1 GCA_003456455.1 Flavobacteriales bacterium | reverse complement strand
AAAACGGTTTCTGTCTCAATAGTTTTCTTCTTGTTTACGCTTGTTTCCTTTTCGCAGGAAACATCATTTGATGAAGAAAAGCATTCATATGCACCAGACTATTCGACAACCGAAAGTTGGTCTGCACTTCCATTTAATAAAGATGTGGCTGATGTACTTCCCAAAGGTGAAACCTGGGTTTCAGATTCACTTAAGGAAGTCGATGTTTTCTATGTACATCCAACCATTTACCAGAAAGGTTCGCTTTGGAATGCTGGGTTGGATATGAAGAAAATCAATCGAAAGGTTGATAAATATCCGGTTCGTTTACAGGCTAGCGTTTTTAATGCTAGCTGCCGTGTTTATGCACCCAGATACAGACAAGCAGTGGTGGGTGTTTTTTACGATGAGAGCGTTGACGGAGACAAGGCGCTAAATCTGGCCTATCAGGATGTAAAACGAGCGTTTGAGTATTTCCTCGAAAATCACAGCAATGGCCGACCATTCATTATAGCCGGTCATAGCCAAGGCACGCATCACACTAGGCGTTTGCTTCGCGAAATGATTGACACAACGGAACTAAAAGACCGAATGGTTGCAGCATATATAATTGGTTTTACACTCGTTGACACACTTTATGAGAATTTGAAAATTTGCGATAGCGCTGACGAAACTGGCTGTTACGTTACTTGGATGAGCTACAAAAAAGATTTTGTTCCAGATGGAGTTTGGCATAAGAAAACGCAAAGCATCAACCCACTTACATGGACAACAGATACAGGAAATGTTATCGTAGAAGATTATTCAAGCACTGTGGTTTTCAACCCAAAACGAATTAGAACCCGGAAAATGGAAGTGCAAATTGCAGATATTGGCGGAAACGTTCTGTGGGTCGACACAAAAGCACCTTGGTTTCGCTTCATGAAGAACCTTCACATTGCCGATTATGGCCTGTTTTATATGGACATTCGGAAGAATGTAAAAACCAGAATAGACAACTATTTCAGTACAAATTCTGACTAAGACCTAATCGTTCCGTTTCTATCTAACGATAAACTTCATCGGTTCTGGTCTTGTGCCATCTGATAAAGTAATTCTGAGAATATACATTCCAGATTTGAGGTCGGATACATTAATGCTATTTCCCGCCAAAACTTCGTTTCTCACCATTTTCCCATCAATGCTAAAAACCTGTGCTTGATGATTTCCAGTAGGATTCAATCCCTTTATAAAAAGTTGATCTGAAGCCGGCTGTGGGTACAAAGCAAAAGGCATTTCTTCATCTACATCTCCAATTCCAACAGTTGTAACGGGAGGCACAGAAGAGAAAGTAAACCGAGCTGGATTATCAAGAGTATCATAAGCAAACTCGGCAATAGCTAGCATTTCTTCTTTGGCGTGCCAGCCGTAGCTAGTAATTATGTCTGTGGTGTTAGAAAGCGTCTCCCATTGAGAGAACGAAAAAAGCTTAAACTCCAGAAGGTCGGTGGTATAATCCACCGTCTTGACTCGAAGTGCGTCATACGTCCCAGTAGGTGTAATCAATGTTCCATAAGCATCCGTAGTATCATACACATGTCCGGTGTGTGTTAGCCGAACCCTGTTAACTGGAATCGGAGTCTGAAGTCCTGCACCAGAGGCCTCGGTTACGAAAGCATACGTGTCATCGAAAGTACTCTCGTATGTCCTCGGAAATTCATGTAGAAGCAAATTGTCAGAAAACGGGGATTCAATATCTCCATTACCAAGCAAGTCACCAGCAGCTCCCGTTGTTGTCATTGTGCTAGCATCGTGTTCGAAAAACAAGTAGGAGTCTGCATTACCCTGCATGGCATAGTCTGAACTGCTAAAAGTTGATTGAAAACCAGTGGAGGCAACGGTAACAACCGTGGTGACGGCTGTATCTTCAGGAACAGCACCGGAAAAATCCCATGTTACATTTGGACCAGCGGATCCAGGACCATAAGCCGGAATCGTATCAGTATATCTGATTATTTGATCTCCGATAGAAGTCAAATCAGAACTTTCGATGCTAATTTGGCTAAAGCAAGTACTAGCTGAAAATATAGCAAAGACGAGTAGTAAACTTTTTTTCATGAGGAATTGTTTGGTTGAATGCGTAGCAAGGTATGTATCTCAGAGGAATTTCAGCTATCCGCTAATTTTTTGAAATCACATACAATGCGTGCATTGAAATTAATTAGTTTAGTACGATGAGAAAATTAGCAACAGCATTCCTATTAGCAACCCTAACCTTCTCCAATGTAGTTGGGCAGGGTACGTTGGTTGAAGACACAATAATCCTAAGTCTTGATTATGATGACATTACCGATTTACTTGCTGAAAATGGAGTGCCAGCAGGGTTGCTTCCAATAGATTTTGAAGTAGACGTGCACAGAGTCATTTACGATACACCAGATGTGGATGGAACAACGCCTACCACGGCTTCCGGACTGGTTTTTATTCCGAAAGATGACACATGCGCCATGCCTATGCTGGCTTATTTGCATGGCACCAAACTAAAGAAGGACGACACATTTTATTACCTAAGGGGAGAATGGTCTTTAGGAGTACTCACAGCAGCATCTGGTTACGTGGCTTGCCTACCAGATTATTTAGGTCTTGGAGCTGGGCCTGGTATTCACCCTTACCAACACGCTCGTTCTCAGGCAACTGCATCGGTTGATATTCTTCGTTCGGCAAGAATAATCTGTGATGAACGAGAACTGCAATTGAATGACCAACTCTTCCTAGTTGGCTACTCTCAAGGAGGACATGCTGTGATGGGAACACATCGAATGATACAAGAAGAATTGGCTAACGAATTTACCGTTACAGCTTCTGCTCCTGGTAGCGGCCCATACGACATGTCTGGTTCTCAATTAGATATGGTAGCCGCTTTCGAGCCTTATTCAGTGCCTGGATATTTGCCATATGTTATTCAATCGTATCAGCATGTTTACGGCAATCTATACACAAACATTGAGGACATTTTGGCTCCTCCTTATGACCAAACTATACCTCCACTTTTAGACGGAAGCGTTGGTTTTGGTGTTTTAAATGCCGCTATGCCCGCCATTCCAAGAGAAATTTTTCAGCAAGCTTATCAGGATGCTTTTTTCTCTGACCCCCAACACCCAGCGCAAGTTGCATTGAGAGACAATGATGTTTTTGAATGGGTACCTGAAGCCCCAGTAATGTTCAACTATTGCCGAATGGATGAGGAAGTGACGTTTTTAAATACCATTGTTGCTTCTGATTATATGATTAACAACGGTGCATTGGATATTCAAATTATAGAGCGGGACTCGACCATCGGCCATTTTGCTTGTGCGCAACCTTCTATTCTGTTCTCTAAATTTTGGTTTGATTCCATGGCAGATTTGTGCACCAGTAGTCTAAGTATCGAAGAAACGGAAACCAGTAGTGGTTTCTCCATTTACCCAAACCCCGTAACAGATGGAGTGGTACAGTTTTCTAACGACCACAAGATGATGGTTCGTGTATTGGATGCCCGTGGGCGAGAGCTTATGTCGGCCAGTCAGGTTTCACCAAATGGGAGTTTAGACTTGGTTGGTATTCCGAAGGGACTTGTATTCCTAGAGTTTAGTGAAGATGAAAAGAGGACAACGCGGTCACTTATCATCCAATAGTTATTTAAAGGAACCCATACTTGGCGAGAACGACTGGTTTAGCTAGAACCATGGCGTTTAGTGTACTTATTGACAGGTTCAACTGTCGTATATTCGTTAAATTAACGTTAACAACTCTCCAATGCGAATCCTTCTCTGTCTCATCGCCAGCTTTGGCCTGTCTTCTCAATTATTTGGTCAATCCACCATATACGTGCGAAACAGTACTTGGCAAGATTTTGAAGTTGAGGCTGGACAAACTGGAACACTAGCCGTTCCGCAGGGAGAATGGAGCGGTGGCGACCCAATTGTTCGTGGCTGGCTTGAAACGACAGGACAAGAAGTATTATCGTTTAATCGAACAAACACGGCTGTTCCCGAAGGAGATACAGCATACTATAATGTTGACTTAAACGGATCAACAGATTTCTTGACTATCAAAATAAGAGTTATTGGAGTTACTGGCGGAACCGAATTAGATTACTCAGTAGAAGGAAACGGATTTTCTGAACCTTGGTTTGATGATGGAAATTTCCATGAGGTTCAGACAACACTAGCTGGAAAATCAGTTGTAATAAAGTTTAAACCAGACAATGATGATTCTAATTCAGATAGAGACGTACGGTTTGCCATTCATGATTTACCCGTTTACGAAATAGACGCAGCTGATTTTGAGAACCCGAATGTCATGAATGTGATGTACTATAACATTCAAATGATCTCGTTTGGGTTATCTGGAATGCCTCAACCCAACGAGCGAGCTTCATTACTACCTGCGCAGATTTCAGAATATCAAGATGTGGTTAGTTTTTCGGAGGCATTTGATGATGGTCCGCGCCAAGACAACCTAGTTCCAGCAATGCAAGCAGCCGGGTTTCCGTACAGGACAGAAATTCTCAATCCAGCGGGAATTATTCCCGTTCCAACAAATGGAGGAGTCATCATTTTTAGTCGATGGCCAATTGAGACAGAGCAAGACATTGACTATGCCGAGTGTGGACAGGCAGCCCAGGATTGCCTTGCCAATAAAGGTGTTAAATATGCTCGCATCAATAAACTAGGAAAGCACTATCACGTTTTCGGAACTCATATGGATGCAGGAAGTGGAGAAGACGATGTTTTTGCTAGAAGAACGCAAATGGCTGAAATTCGAGATTTTATTGCTGACTTGGAAATACCGGAAGATGAGGCAGTGATTTTTGGTGGCGACTTTAATACAGACCCTATTGGTTCTGATATGGATTACCGAGCATTTTTAGATACAATGAATCCCATTATCCCGGTATATTCGGGTTCTTACGAATCCAATTTCAATGATGATTTTGGAAGAATTATTGACCATGCTTGGGGAGACCGAACACACTTGGTGCCAACTGAAATTACAAATGAAGTCATCACGGTAAGAAGTCTAAATCCTATTCTGTGGGATTTGTCTGAGTTTAGTGACCATCGTTGTATTCTTGGTCGGTACACTTATCCAGAGTTCGCTAAAATTGGAGGTGACACTTTAATCTGTGCAGGAGAAAGTTTGGCGTTATCGATAAACACGTCCTACCCAGTAAGCTATCAATGGCTAAAAGATGATGTAGAATTGTCTGGTGAGACAAGCTCTGAGCTTCAGTTTACCAATACACTCGAAACCCAAACGGGCGAATATTCCTGTCTTGTAAGTTATGACGTGATTTATGGCACTGCAACCGACTCTCTAAATGCATTGTTTTATCCAGACGGAGCAGACACCGTTGAAGCGCGTTTAAATTTTGATTTTGGTCAAATTACGATTGACGATGTTCTCTGTCAGGTTGGAATTGAAGATGTAACCGCAGATGATTGGCGCATTTTTCCTAATCCAACAACAGGGGTCTTAAACTTCTCATTATCCGAAAAAATGAAAGACGCTGGAATAAAAATTTACTCATCTAGTGGAAAAATGGTCTATTCAATTGCTTTGGCCGAACCTAATTCTTCCATCGACCTAACACATCTTTCTGGTGGTTTATACATGGTTGAAATTGCCGTAGAGGGAAGTACCGTCCATCAACGATTTGTTGTGTATTGATTTCTGTTATTGGTATTGCAAGTGGTAATTGCACAAGGTAATTTCACCATCATGTTATTACGAATAATGCCCCTAGACTTCGCATCCATTCCAAGGCCAATACTTTACGCGGTTATTCTATTTGTTGCATTTCTACTTACTCTCTGGGTAAGGAGTTTCGTTCACAAGTTCGTTAGTGCTAGTTCAATATTTTTAAAGGTTGAACCAACCAAATACAACTTTATTAAGAATGCAGCTTCGCTCATCATATTTACACTTGCTTGTTTCCTAATAATCTACTCAATTCCGGAATTACGGTATTTGGGAACAACACTGTTAGCTTCTGCAGGTATCGCTACAGCAGTACTTGCATTTGCTTCTCAAGCAGCACTTTCCAACATTATTAGTGGTCTTTTCATCGTCATTTTTAGACCCTTTAGAGTTGGAGACATTATCCGAATGGAAGATAATAAATCTGGTTCGGTAGAGGATATTACGTTGCGCCACACTGTAATTAAAGACTTTCAAAATCAGCGGATAATTGTTCCTAATTCAGTCATTAGTGCCCAAACAATCATCAACGCACACATAGGGGACGAACGAATAAAGCGTCAGCTATTTTTCGGAATAAGCTACGATAGCAACATAGACAAAGCCTTTGAAATAATTACAGATGAAGCATTAAAACATCCTTTGGCAATTGACGGTCGCAATTCGGCAGAAAAGGCAAACGATTGGCCCCAAGTAAAGTGTCGCGTAATTGGGTTTGGAGATTCATCGGTTAACCTAAGAGCAGATGTATGGGCTAATTCGCCAGAAGATTCTTGGGAAGTATTTTGTGACTTAAATAAGAGTATTAAAGAACGTTTTGATGCAGAAGGAATAGAAATTCCATTCCCTTATCGTACGCTAGTTTATAAGAAAGACCTTCCCCGCAATGCCTAGAAAGAGACAACAGTGCAAACGGCATTCGGCAAAGGCAG
>DMRV01000109.1 GCA_003456455.1 Flavobacteriales bacterium | reverse complement strand
CTGTTTACCTGATTTTCAAGCGCAGCAGGAATTAGAATGTCACACTCCACTTCTAGTGCTGCTCCAGGGCTTCCTAAGTCGGTTGCTCCAGGAAAACCAAGGATGCCATTGTTTTCTTTCTTGTAAGCTAAAAGGTCGTCAGGGTTAATTCCATTTTCATTGAAAATAGACCCATCCCATTCTGAAACAGCGATAATTTTCGCACCACCATCATGGAAGAATTTTGCTGCCCAGTAACCAACATTTCCCATTCCTTGAATAGCAACGGATTTTCCTTCAAGGCCAACTTCAAGGCCAAGCTTGTCCATGTCTTCCTTGTAGGTGCACGCATGGCGTACACCGTAATACACACCTAGGCCTGTAGCTTCAGTACGACCAGCAATTCCACCATGTGAAATTGGCTTTCCAGTAACACATGCAATTGAATTCAAATCTGTAGGGTGGAAAGTGGCGTATGTATCAGCCATCCAAGCCATTTCGCGCGCACCACTACCATAGTCTGGTGCAGGCACGTCAATTCCAGGACCGATGAAGTTCTTCTTAATTAGCTCAGTTGTGTATCTCCTTGTGATTCGTTCTAGCATTCCAACGCTAGCAAGACGAGGGCTAACCTTAATGCCTCCCTTAGCGCCTCCAAATGGCACGTCAACCAGCGCACATTTGTAGGTCATTAGAGCAGCTAGTGCCATCACTTCGTCCTGATTAACATGAAAGCTGAAACGGATTCCACCTTTAGTTGGTTGACGATGATGACTATGCTCTACTCTATACGCCTCAACAGTCTCAATTACTCCCTCATCGTTCTTAACAGGAAAACGCATGCGATAAACGCTGTTGCAGTACTTTATCTGCTCTAGCAGAGATGCGTCATGCTCTAGAAACTGCGCTGCGTGATCGAAGTATTTAAGTACATCTCCAAAGAAGCTGTGCTCCCTTTTTTCTGTAAGTACTTCAAGTGTTCTAACTCTCTTCTTTGCCATGGTTGCTTTTCATAGTTGGTAATGCTCCAAAGGTGGAAATTTTATTTAATCAACAAATTGATTTCTAGCATAAACACGGAGAGCATCTCAATAGTTCTTAAAATGAAACAGCTCGTGCTACAATAGCACGAGCTGCCTACAATGTCACCCGTATAATCTAGAAGGTTACCGAAAGCTGAAGTTGAGTGGTACGCGGTGCGTTTATTTTTAATGGACGAAGAGCATAAATGCGATTTGCTACATTCTTAACAACAACTCCTAAATTGAAGCGCTCTGATAGACCAAAAGAAGCACGGAGATCAAAAACATGATCACCAGAGTCATTATTTTCCCTAAAGACTCTACCTCCAAAATTGAATGCAGCAGCATCAGAACCCGGAGGCGCAGTTTCACCCAATGCCTCAACCGTATAGAATATCTTATCTACGTTTTTCATAAAACTATAGAATCTGTAGGTAAGACCTATAGATAACTTCCTTTTCTTCTTAATAGTAAAGACAAACTCTACGTCAGCGTTAACCAAATGTTCAAACCGATACTTTAGAATCGGAGATTCTCTGAACTCCTCTTCTGCAGCGGCCAATTCATTGCCCGTTAAACCAAACAAAGTTGATGAAGAAGATAGCTGTGTCTGCTCTTGATTATTATTGTCTACTCCATAAACAAAATCCGGGTCAAGCGATTCCGGACGTGAGTATGTATAGCCAATTAGCGTGTTAAGCGTTAGCCATTCGGTAAACTCACCGTTTCCTATTAAAGAAACATCAACTCCATAGACGCGAGCGTTGCCTGTGTTCAGACTCTTAAATGCTGTTCCAAACAAACCGTTGTCTATTGCACCGAAATTTCCTGCTGTAAACTCCACGAAATTCTGATAGTGCTGATAGAACCCTGCTATATCTAAATACCCAAGGAATTTTCCAATCTTAATGCCTTGTCTTAAACCAACCTCTCCTGCGTAACTTCTCTCTGGTTGGATGTCTGGATTAGGGACAATTGGGAGACCGCCAACTGTTGTGAAAATATATCGCTCAGCTATTGTTGGGAATCTAAACCCTTCTCCAAAGGATGCTCTTAAATAGCCCTCCTTCCATAATCGCGTGTTGGCGCCAATTCTGAAAACCGGACGAATTATCGTGTCACGGCTGTTAACTGAGAAGTACTCGAAGCGTGCGCCACCGTTCACCGTCAACCTGTTCCAGAACTTCTTGTCCAACTGAACATAAACAGCTGCATTCGTGAAGTTATTTTTTCCATCTCCATTCTCGTTTCCCGCATACAGATTGGCCTCGGAAAATGAGTATTGTGCCATAGTACCTGTGGTAATGGTAAAGTCTTTAATGTTTGCAAATCGATGAGCGTACTGATACTCTCCAAAAAACACGTAGTTCAGATTCTCTTGGTTATTGTCATTATCATTATTCTGGTGAAAAATGCGGGTTCTAAAAGTATGCTTGGAACCACCAATACCTGAGTAAGTGATAAACGGATCAATGTTATACGTGGTTTGAATCGTCTCAGTAATTCCTCCAGCGAATGGGCGAAAAAGACCCTCAGCAGAATTTAACCACAGGTTACTCCCTGCGCCTCTGGAATACATTACGTTGAAATTCAACCCATAGGCCAGTCCAGGTTTTGACTTAGACCGCTTTCTAATATTACCATTAAATCGAAACCTATTCTGATATTCTTTTAGTGGTCTGGAATACACTGTATCTAAAACAGTTCCTACGTCATCTGTTACTTCGTCAATGATTCGCCCCTCTCCATTAATAAGCGTATCAACAGGTTCAAAACCAACATAACCGTTGTCAAGAAAGACATTACCGCCAAAAACCAGATCCCACGTTCCAACCTTTCTTGAATGAAAGAAGTTAAGTCCGGAGAAAACCGGAAGTTCATTTGGGTTTGTCCATCTTGCTCCATCGGCTGTCTCAGGTACCTCGTAAACACCAGTAAACAGGTTAATCTTAGTTTTAGGTTTGTCTTTAGGATAAGCGGTTCGGATATTGATAATACCATTCAATGCTGAGGAGCCATACAATACCGATGATGCACCCTTAATGACTTCAATCTGCTCCAGATTTTCCGTAGGCAAGAAACCCCAACTCGGTCGCCCAGCATCACCAGAAAGGATGGGAAGGTCATCAACTAACAAGGTCACCCTAGATCCTGCACCAAAGCTGTATCCACTACCACCTCGTATTTGAGGTTCGCTATCAACGATAGTAAGACCCGGTGTTTGCTCCAATGCATCTTCTGCGCTTGTAGAACCTCTACTGTCGATAATGTCTGGTTTAATTACAACTACAGAAACGGTAAGGTCTTCAACCTTTTGCTCAAACTTACCAGCTGTTACAACCACCGTTCCTTGCTGAATTGAAGCCATGCCTAGCTGAGCATTTAAACTTGTCGTTTCACCTTTCTTTACTGAAACACTAAGGGTTTGCGGGTCATATCCCATAGACGTAATGAGAACCTTCTGTTCTCCTACAGGAAGAATAAGCGAAAAATTACCATCAAAATCAGTAGCAGCACCTCGCCCTTTATCGGCTTCCCAAACAACGCTGGCGCCAATAATTGTTTCGCCAGATTCCTTGTCTTTAATTGTTCCTTTTACTGTTCCAGTATCCTGTGCAACAGAAAAAAGAACTAAAAGGGAGAGAATTGAAGTAGTAAATATT
>DMRV01000008.1 GCA_003456455.1 Flavobacteriales bacterium | reverse complement strand
TCCCTAACCAAGAAGTTACTTCTGCATCCAAAGAACTTGTTCCTGGAGCAAGTGACTTCACGTAGTTTCCATTCTCGTCAATCAAGAATTTTTGAAAGTTCCATTTCACTTTGGCATCTTCTACACCATTTTGCTCTTTGTCTGTCAACCAAGCGTATAGTGGGTGTTGGTCTTTTCCTTTTACGCTAACCTTTTCCATCATGGTAAATGTTACACCATAATTTTTTTGGCAAAAACCAGCAATTTCATCGTTGCTTCCCGGTTCTTGCCCCATAAAGTTGTTCGCTGGAAATCCGATAATCTCGAAATCGCCACCTCCAGATTGGTCATATAGTTTCTGAAGTTCTTCGTACTGAGGGGTGTAGCCGCATTTACTAGCAGTGTTTACTACCAAGACCTTTTTTCCTTTTAGAGAGGAGAATTCGAATTCTTTTCCGTCAATGGTTTTTGCTTCAAAATCGTAAAGCGTTTTGGTTTGAGCCATTGCACCTAATGTTAAAATACTGAGGATGATTGTTGTGATTGTTTTCATAGTGTAAAGTTATTGAGAGTCGATTGATAAAACCACTGATGGCGCAAATTGTTCTCGGTTTATTAATTGCAACGATTGGGCGAAGCTCAAACTGCCTTTAACATTCTTTAATTTGCCGATTCAAATTTTCCATGGATTGGAAGGTTTAGCAATTAGAAAGTAAACCAAAGTTGTCGATTCTTAAAAAACTAGCAGGTCAGACCGCCATTTATGGACTTAGTTCCATTGTGGCGCGGTTCTTCAATTACCTGGTTGTGCCACTTCACACAACGGTTTTTTTACCGCAGCAATACGGTGTCATTACCGAAATGTATGCTTACGTGGCCTTCCTTATTGTGATGCTGACTTACGGCATGGAAACGGCATATTTCCGTTTTTCCACTAAGGAAGGGTCAGATCCGAATACCATTTTCTCAACCGTACTTAGTTCGCTTGTAAGCAGCACAGCCATGTTCATTCTTATGGCCATCATTTTTGCGCAGCCAATTGCTGAATGGTTGATGTATCCCAACAATAAGGAATACGTGGTTTGGTTTGCCATTATTGTTGGACTGGACGCTATTTCGTCCATTCCGCTGGCGCGATTGCGAACTGAAGACAAGGCTAAAACCTTTGCAGGAATCAACATCGCCAATGTGTTGGTCTATTTGGGACTCAACTTGTTTTACCTGGGCTATTGTCTCCCGTTAGTTGAAAGCGGAGGTGGGAATTGGCTCACCGAAACCTTCTACGATCCAGGAACAGGTGTTGGCTATGTGTTTATCGCTAATCTGATTGCCAGTGTAGTTAAGTTTTTACTGCTCGCTCCAACCATGGTGCGTGGTTTGACCAAACCGCAATTAGCGCTACTCAAACCGATGCTTGCGTATTCGCTTCCGCTCCTGATAGCTGGTCTTGCGGGAATGATGAACGAAATGTTTGATCGCGTAATGCTGAAGCGATTGCTCTATCCCATTTTGGGTGAACAACAAGCCATGTATCAGCTTGGTGTTTATGGCGCCTGTTACAAGCTATCTATTCTAATTGCATTGATGATTCAGGCATTCAGATATGCTGCTGAACCGTTCTTTTTCTCGCAGGCAAAAGAGGAGGGAAGTAAGGAGCTTTACGCCAAGATCATGACCTATTTTGTTTGGGTTTTGGCAGGTACGTTCCTCTTCGTCATGCTTTATATCGACTTGTTCAAATACTTTATTCCGAATGAAGAATATTGGGTTGGACTCAAGGTTGTGCCAATTCTTTTGATGGCAAATATTTTCCTTGGTATTTACTACAATCAGTCAGTTTGGTATAAGCTTACCGAGAAGACTTCTTTTGGAGCGGGCTTGGCCATATTTGGCGCACTAATTACACTAGTGCTTAACATGGTTTTTATTCCGAAATACGGCTACATGGCTTCCGCTTGGGCAACATTGATTTGCTACGCTTCCATGATGGTTCTTTCCTATTTCCTTGGAAGAAAATATTACCCTGTACCTTATGAATTAGGGAAAATTGGAGCTATGATTGGGGTTGCGGCCTTCCTGTATTGGGCCACATTAGTACTGAATATTCCTCAAATGCAATTTGGGTTTCCAATAAACGTGGTGTTCCTTTTAGGATACGTGGTTTTCTCTTGGTTTCTACTTCAACCACTCAAGAAGTAAACGGAAAGGTTAAGAATTGGCTTGGATATATTCTGCCATACTTTTTATAGAATGAAAAACAGTCTTTCCTTCCTCAGGATCGGCAATTTGAATTTCGTATTCTTTGTTCATAAGCACGATTAGTTCGAGTGCATCGATTGAATCAAGTCCAATGCCATCATCACCAAACAATGGGTCTTCGGCCTTAATATCTGCTGGTTCTAGGTCTTCCAGATTAAGTGTTTCTATAATCTGAACTTTTAGCTTCTCAATCAATTCTTCTACCATGCTTACAAATCTATTCTGATGCGAATTTGTATAAATATTGCGACTTATCCGTTTTGACCTTCTTGACTCAAGAAAATTTTCATCTCGCAAGATGCAATGATGTTTTTTCCACACTTAACGGACGCCTCAACCACTTGCATTCCCATGACCTCATAAGTCACGGTAACGGTTGTATGAAGAACGGAACCAACAGACGGTAGATCATCGACAATAAAGTTTTT
>DMRV01000043.1:7507-10652 GCA_003456455.1 Flavobacteriales bacterium | reverse complement strand
TAGATCGTAAGAATAATAAGTTCGCTGTACGGAATTTACTATATGGATATAAGTACAGAAACAGCACGAAGAACTTCTCTGTTGATTTTCAATCGCCTTTCACGGCAGTGCATTACAATACTGTGGAGGGTTATTTAATTGACTATAAAATTGAGTTCTCAAAATCTAATCGTGACAAGGGAACGAATTTTTCAGCTGCTTGGGTAAATCGTTACGGCTTTTATTCAAAGAAATATTACTCAAAAGCACGTGTTTTTTATCGGTTTAACCGCACCAATCGTATGTCAATCCGAGCGGAGGGAGGACATTACGTGGAGCAGTTTAATGGGGGTGCTGTTGGCAATGTCGTCAATTCGTTGTATTCGATTTTGTTGGAGGAGAATTACATGAAACTTCAGCAGCATTCCTATGGAGAAGTCTCCTGGGGAGTAGAAGCGTTCAATGGTTTTCGCTTAAATCTCAAAGCATATTTCGGTCAGAGAAGAAGCCTTGAAAACGCACCTAATTTGGATGGAACATTCGCTGATTACAAGGAGAAATACTTCTCACTTAATGAGCCAGGAAATGAAAGTAACCGTTTCAATGATGCTGTTTATGGCAACAACAATGCGCTGGTATTAACAGTCGGATTCACGTATCGTCCGGGAATGAAATACATGGAACGACCAAATGGCAAAATCAATCTTGGTACCAAGTGGCCTGAATTTGCCTTTAATTATGAGAAAGGTCTTGGTGGTTTTGGAAAACTTGATGCGAATTACGATTTACTGAAACTCCGTATTTCTGATGACCACTCATTCGGAATGGTTGGTCGGTTTGAATGGGAAGCAAGTGCGGGTTGGTTCCCCAATAACAAGTTTGTTCCATTTATGAATTGGACTCATTTCAATACGTCAAGAGTTCATATCACTTCAAGCGGTGTAGGACGGTTTATGGCTCTTCCGTATTATTCAGCAAGTACCAATCAGTATTACGTTCAAGTCCATGCAGAACAGCATTTTAACGGATTTATTCTCAATAAAATCCCACTCCTTAAAAAACTGAAGTGGCAAGTTGTTGGGGGAGTTCATTACCTATATGAACCTACTTTTGGGAATTATTGGGAAGTAACCGCTGGGGTAGAGAATATCTTCCAGATTATCCGAGTAGATTTTGTCGCTCCGTTCCGAGAAAGGGACGTCCAGCAGTTTGCGTTTAGGTTTCAACTCGGTTTTTGATTTTTGTATTTAGAAGTTGAGCTCTTCTTTTTTCAAATTGATTCTTTCTGCTGTGAAACCCGCAAAATAAATCTGAGACTGTTAGTGGTACGGTTAATGAGTAATTTCAATTAGTAAAGTAATTTAGCAGTATGATAAAAAGAGCATTTGTACCATTTGCGTTGATTCTGAGCTTCCTTACGGTTAGCTTTTCATCATGCGACCAAATAGTTAGTGTATTGGAAGATCTCCTTTCCGAAGGAGATGCAACCGAAGGCTTGAAAGAAGCCTTGAGAGTTGGAACTGACACATCGATAAACAAAGGAAGCGCGTTGAACGGCTATTTTGCCAATCAAGCAATCAAGATTTTACTTCCTCCAGAAGCTCAAACAATTGTAACTGTGATTAATCAAGTGCCTGGTGTTGGGCCAGCTTTGGTAGATGAAGTTATTCTTAAGCTTAATCGTGCGGCCGAAGATGCTGCGCCAGAAGCAAAGGACATTCTTGTCAACGCCATTTTGAACATCACGATTACTGATGCAATCAATATTGTAAATGGAAATAATGATGCTGCCACTCAATTTTTGAGATTAAATACACAGACTGAAATTGCTGGTTTGTTTCTCCCTCATATTGAAAGTTCCTTGGAGACTGTTGGGGCTCAAACCGCTTGGGGAACGCTTACAAGTAACTACAATACGGTAGCTCCAATTTTAGGACAACCACAGGTAAATACAGACTTGGCAGATTACACAACCAACAAGGCGTTGGACGGTCTGTTTGTTCTAGTGGCTGAAGAAGAAGGAAAAATTAGAGAAGACCCATTGCATAGAGTAAGTGAAATTCTGCAACAAGTTTTCGGAACAAATTAACATCGAGAATAAACAATCAATTATAGAAAATGAAAAACCTAGTATTAGCATTTGTGGCAGTAGCCATCGCGCTTCCAGCCTTCGCGCAAAAGAAATTTGAAGGAACAATCACATTCGGATTAGAGTACCAAGATTTGCCAGCAGAAATGGCAGCTATGGAGGCCATGCTTCCAGATGAAATGACAACCCAAATCAAAGGCGATAAAACACGTTTGGAGCAATCGCTCGGAATGGGAATGAGCCAAGTAACTATTACCGATTTGAAGAAAGGTTCTGGAACACTTTTGATGAATATGATGGGCAAGAAAATGGCCGTTGAAATGTCTAAAGATGATTTGAAGGAAATGGACAAAAAGAAAAGTGATAAGAAACCTGAATTCAAGTATTTAGATGGAACAAAGGAAATCGCTGGCTACAAATGCAAAAAAGCTATGGTTGTAGTTCAGGGGGCTGGTGAAATGGAAATCTATTACACCGAAGATCTTCCTGCAGGAGCAAACAAGCAGTTTGAAGGATTGAAGGGGTTTCCGTTAGAATATACTATTGATAGCGGCCAGTTTAAAATGAAAATGACAGCGAAATCCGTTAAAAAGGAAACACTTGGAGCAGACCTTTTTGCAATTCCTGATGGATACGATAAACTGACTTTTGAGGAGTTTAAAGCTCAGATGGGCGGAATGATGGGAGGGTAATCCTAAATTTTTTAATGATTTAAAAAGCACTCTTCGGGGTGCTTTTTTATACTCATTTGGTTGTGAACAACCGATGTTACTACCGAGAAATGAGTTGCAAAATAACTGCACCTTTACGGATAATGAAATTCTCTGAACTAAATCTGCACGAAAGCCTTATGGAAGGCTTAGATGCCATGGGCTTTGAAGAAGCTACACCAATTCAAGAACAGTCAATTCCTTCGCTAATTGCTGGAAGAGATATTGTTGGATGTGCGCAAACGGGAACTGGTAAAACGGCTGCCTTCCTCATTCCTGTAATTGAGCACGTTATAAAAAGTAAGAATACAGGAGTGAAAGCGGTGGTGATTGCACCAACGCGCGAACTCGCTATCCAAATTGATCA